>JBKHBT010000027.1:0-36759 GCA_046542255.1 Candidatus Zixiibacteriota bacterium
CAATGCGGAACAGCGCATTGTCTGGCCAGGAAATTGTCATCTCGACAGGGCAAGATTAAGCTTCCTGCTCGATGACCGGCCCAGTCTAAACAAGCAATGCCTATTCAGAGAAAAAATTGCCAAACTCAGCCATCAAAAATCTCACCCTTCTCAGCAGCTAAATTCATCTGCTCGCCGAGATTACGGATTCTGGTAAATTTCTCGAAAGGATCTGTGGCCTGTGATAATGGAAAAATCGATTTATTGGTAAGCAAAGGGTCGATGTCTCCTGGAATAAGGCCGAGCTGGACGGCTTTATCAAAATATGCCGTGCCATGTATCGGCGAAAATGATGCCAGACGTAACTTTACTCCCAATCGATTTACAAATTTCATGCTTTCAATTACTTCTTCCACATCCTGATTCGGTAAATCCATAAGGACATAGGCATCGATATTATATGGCTTGTAACCGGCTTTTTTTAGAATTTCGACAGCATCTGCCATGTCTTGATTGGTTACTTTGCCGGCCATATCTTTTCTGCGGTTTTCATTGGATGTCTCAAAGCTAAGCCGCATAGTCTTGAAATTTGCCCGATACAGTAGGTCTGCCAGCTCATCATCGATCATTCCGGCGAAAAGGCCATTTGGCGTATGGAATCGAAGTGGCAAATCCAGTTCTATGATTTTTCGAAGAATCGGTTTTATATGATTATCGCTTTCGATAAAAAGCGCATCGTCATAAAAAGCAAAATCCCTTGCTCCGAAATGCCGATAGTTCTCAATAATCTCATCGATAACTTTCTCTGGCGATCTTTTTTGAAAAGGCATCGAGATTCTCTTTTGTGCGCAAAAACTGCAATTATAAGGGCATCCGCGGCTGGTCATTATTACAAGATAATCTAATTTCGGATATAGCCAAAATGCTGGATTGGGATAATCATCCAGAGTTTGCGGCAAAAGTGATTTGTCGTATTGATATCCAAATTCCCTCTCGAGAAGCTTCAAAATTTGCATTTCACCCGGGCCTTCTATTAGATAATCGGGCCTTATATGCTTTTCGGCATGTCCCGGCAAAAGGCTTGCATATATGCCGCCCAGAATTATCGGCTTTCCCGGCAGGTGTTCTCGAATTAGATTTGCAGCATGTAAAACTCCAGGATACCAATAGGTCATAATTGATGTCATCAGTACAATATCTGCATCCGAGTTAGCTTTTAGCCTTTCTATGAAATCATCTTCTTTCATGCCATATCTTGCGAAATATCTCGGTACATGCTCGAGTATCTTAGGTTTTTCAACCTTTGTACGAAGATATTTGCCTGTGCCAAAGTCTTTTCTTTTGCCACCGGGCGCAAGATTCCTATCCATTGTGTCGATAAGCGATACTTCGATGCCGAATCTATCGAGAAGCGAGCCGATATACAAAAGCCCAAGCGGCTTGCTCCAAAGATCGAAAGCGGTGAAATCATATATCCAGGGATTTATCAGTAGAGCTTTCATCTCATTAAAGTTGTGCTATTTTTTAATGTATGTAAAGGGGATTTTTGTCTTTTGATAAGAAGATAGTCTTTAGATATGATAATCTGCTCCAGCTCTGCTAAGGTAGCGGATTAGGGTTCTGTAATGTGATGCCCTCGGACTGGCTCGTTCACCGGCCTGGTCTGAATATTTTTTGTTTTTCGTAGCCATTGTTATTATAAATTTGTGCAGTTTTCGAAGAAAACTGTTTAATTAAAAATTCAACAATCATTAAAAGCCTTCTTTTTATAGATTTAATTCTTGATAAATAAGATATTTCTCTTTTAATTATAACTGAAGATGATTATTTAAAATATCATGGGAGATTCGATGAAAAAACTATTTTTATTATCTACATTTGTATTTTGTATCTTTGCGCAGCCAGAACGTGGCAATGTGGTCGGTTATTTTACTTCATGGTCGGTTTATGGCCGTGATTATCATATTCCTGATATACCCGTGGATAAAATCACACATATTAACTATGCTTTTGCAGATATTCAGGATGGCGAAATCGCCCTTCTTGATCCATATGCAGATATCGATAAATACTACGATGGTGATAGCTGGCATGAAGATTCGATGCGCGGATCATTTCACCAACTTATCATATTAAAAAATGAATATCCTCATGTAAAAACCTTGATTTCTGTCGGCGGATGGACGCTCTCGACATATTTCTCTGATATCGCGATGACAGAAGAAACCCGTTCTACCTTCGCCCGTTCATGCATCGAATTTATTCAGGATTATCAATTTGACGGTATCGATCTGGATTGGGAATATCCCGTAGAAGGCGGTTCGCCAGGAACGCATCATCATCCCGATGATAAATACAACTATACCCTACTCTGTCAGGAAATACGAAGACAACTCGATTCATTGGCCGAAATAACCGATGAAGAATACCTTCTTACAATAGCTGCACCAGCATCTCATAGCAAGCTTCGTAATTACGAACTACCCGAGCTGGCCGAGATTCTCGATTTCATCAATATCATGGCATACGATTATCACGGCCCATGGGGCGGCGATGCTGATGTTATTACAAATTTCAATGCCGCTTTTGATATAAGCGATGAAAGCCCGATTGGTGAGCCATTCTATTCCAAATTTAATATTAGGGCGACAGTAGATACTTTTCTTGCTGCCGGTGTGCCGCCAGCTAAGATCAATCTGGGGCTTGCATATTATGGCAGAGGCTATGGTAATGTCGAGGATAGCGAGAACGGCTTATATCAAACTTATTCTGGCGCATCGCCTATCGGCACATGGGAAAATGGCAGCTTCGACTTCGATGATTTATATCACAATTACATCGATATGGCAGGATACTCGAGATATTGGTCAGAACAAGCGGGAGTCCCATGGCTGTATAATCCTTCAGAACAGATTTTTATCAGTTATGATGATACCATGTCTATTGGGATAAAGACAAGATATGCTCTTGAAAACAGTCTCGGCGTAATGATGTGGGAATTTAGCGGAGATGAAGATAATATGCTCACAGATAAAATTTTCACTATATTTAATAGTCCATCAAGAATTGTAGAAAATGAATCGCTTCCTGCGGAAATAGAATGCCAGATAATCCCTAATCCTTTTAATTCAGCAGCTACAGTATTTTCCAAATCTGGAAGTAAAATAAAGATTTATGACTACAAAGGGAGACTCGTTTACCAGGATTATATCGCAAAAAACGCTTCTATTCCATCGCTAAAATGGCAACCGCAAGAAAATATTGAGTCTGGTTTATACATCATACAATCCGAAAAGGATGGTACTTCTACAATCACAAAAGCGATTTATATCAAATAAGGTTTTGCCTAAATTATTCTAATCATTATATTGGATATCCATGATTTCCTGATTCGTCAGGAAATAGATTAGAAATTGAAACTAAACTAATATGTCATATAAGGCTATTTGATAGTGCAGGTTTTAAGATACATCGTCATCACATTCATCTTCGCATTATACCTATCACTTAATTACTACGTCTTCTGGCGCTTAAATGGCTGGTTTAATACCAGTTTAGGCTGGAAATTTAATATTATTGGAGCAGCTTTGACAATTATTGCATTGATTTTTGTTGTATGGCATGGCAATCCTTACAAAGTACTACATTTTATAGGCGCATATTGGTTTGGGATAATGTTCATCGCTCTTTCGATTGTCTTAATTACAAACTTTGTAGCGCTTTTTTGGAAGATAAAGCCATTATATTATGGGATTTTCGCAATCTCTGTTACTTTGATTCTTGTAATCTATTCTTCTATCAATGCATCGATTGGTCGCAAATTGTATAAGCATACTTTGAAATCTCCGAAAATTAATCAAAAGACGCGGATTGCCCTTCTTGCTGATACACATATCACAGGGTTTCACGATGATAAATTGCTCTCTTCGATAGTCGATGATATTATCGATATCGACCCTGATATTGTATTGATAGCAGGCGATTTTGCCGATGGTGAGGCAAAATACGAATCCATCGCTCCAATTGATAGGGTTAGTGCGCCTGTTTTCCTTGCAATGGGGAATCATGATATATGGAATAACCATAATGGCAAAATGGAAAAGATGGTCGATAGAACAAAGATTCAGATACTTCATAATGATACAGCAAATTTCCGGGATATTCAGATCATCGGTTTCCCATATAGCGATAAAAGAAAGATGCTTGATAATTCCTTCAAAAATCAGGATTTAGACAGCAATAAATATCGCATTCTTCTCTACCATGAACCCAAAGAAATTGCAATCGCCAAAAAACATGGTATCGACCTTATGCTTTCAGGCCACACCCATGCCGGCCAGATAATGCCTTTTACGATAGCAGTACGATTAGCATATCCTTATTTCAAAGGGCTATATGATTATGAAGGCATGAAGGTATATGTCTCTCGTGGCACTTCAAACTGGGGGCCACCGATGCGCCTTGGTTCAAGAAATGAAATTACTGTCATCGATTTAGAACCATCAAAATAGATGAAGAGATTCAAATTTTCTTATTCCTATGTTTTTCGATTTCTTTATAGAGAATATCCAGAGTCTTTTTAGCAGCGATTTTCCAGTCGAAGCTGGCTGCCCATTTAAGGCCTTCGCGCGTGAGCTTGTTGCGTAAATCATCATCTTCTATAACCTGAATTGTCTTATCTGCGATTTCATCGATATTGCCATATTGGAAAAGAAGACCGGTTATATCATCCACAACGGCATCGCGAAGCCCAGGAACATCGCTGGCTACAACCGGGGTGCCACAAGCATTGGATTCTACGACTGTAAGGCCCCATCCTTCTTTGGCAGAAGGATTAACCACAACCCAGCATTTCTGCAGTATTTCGACCTTTTTCTCAGCCGATACAAAACCGGCAAATTCAACTATGCCATTTAAGCTCATCTGATCGACTTTGGCTTTTAATTCCGGCAAATAATCGCCATCGCCGACAATTACCAGCCGAGCATCTTTGACAACTTTGCGAATCTTAGGCAAGGCATCGATAAGGTGATCTACACTTTTGTATTGCTTCAATCTACCAAGATATCCGATAAGCGGTTTTTCAGCTTTTGGAACACCTGTTCGGCGATAAAGGCCGTGGTCAACGCAATAATTGACGATATTTATCTTATCATTATCGATTCCCAGTTCGCCAAGTTCTCTTGCTGTCGATGGTGAACCGATTACAAATGTGTATTTCCGATAGAGTTTCAAAAAGAGCTTTTCGGTAAGATATACATAAAGCGCAACTGGCCATGAAGCTTCGATAAATATCGATTTTCCAAAAAAATGATGAGCGATAACTACAGCCGGTTTTTTGACAAGAAGCGGTGAGAAAAATGGTATCTTATTAACATCGATACAAACAATATCGTATTTGTCGCGATAGAACTGCCTGATCCATACAAAAGGCAGTACGAAATTAAAAAAGGCTCTCGAACCTCTTCGAACGACTTTTATGCCATCTAGAATTTCTTCTTTTGGCGCTCCGGGGACTTTGCATGATAATAAAGTAACTTCATGCCCCATATCAACCATTCTGCCGAATACCTCATGAAGATGAACCTCGGCACCGCCAGCCATAGGATGTTTCCGATCCTCCCAATTAAGTACTAAAATTTTGAGTTTACGTTTGCCTTCGATGTTTGCCATTTCTTCAGAAATCATTTCTCTCCAACCTATTATACCAATATCGATAAATATCGAATAGACTCTCTTCTATCGAAATCTCCGGCTCGAATTGGAATTCTTCTTTCAATCGAGAAGGGTCGCCTACTAAAGTCGGTACATCCACATTTCTAATTCTGTCTGTTGTTACTTCGATCGGGAAGCTCTCGCCGGCGATTTCCATAAGTTTATCCAAAAGCTCTCTTAATTTATATTGTCTTCCGCTACAAATTGTGTATCGTCCATGTTTAGTCTTGCCAGAAAGCATGTAGATTACTCGAGCTGCATCGCGAACATCGAGAAAATCCCGCTTTGCTGTCAATTTACCAACCTTTATTTTTTTTTCGGTTCGCCCAAGTTTTGCCTTGCATATCTTATTCGCATATTCGGAAACAACATATCTTTTGCTTTGTCTTGGCCCGATAAGTGCAAGAATCCTTGCAATTACGATATCCATCTTATAGGTTTTAGCATATTCTCTGGCAATAATCGCACTCGAAGCATGAGATGCCGCAAGCGGAGAATCCGGTGCTAATGGTGTTTCTTCATAAATCGGTTTACCGCTTGAGAATTCCTTTTCATGGATATCACAACTTGTACCAATTATAATTTTGGTATCCGGGCTGTTTTTCCGCACTGCTTCCAGGATATTGAGTGTACCGAGAATATTGGTCTGCATTGTTTGATGTGGATTTTGCATAGCTATTTTGCCAAGAGTCTGTCCTGCTAGATGTATCAAAACCTTTGGCTTAACCGATTTGATTATCGATTGCAAAGCATCCAATTCTAAGAGATCACCTTCGATAAGATTCAGCATAGTTTCGATAGCCACAATATTCCTCGAAGCAGAATCATGACGGATCAAGCCCCAAACATTTTCATTATTTTGTAATAAATATTCAGCAAGATGGCTTCCAATGAAGCCATCTATACCTGTAATAAACATATTCATAAATTAAAAACCTATCAAGCTTTTGATTCCTGATTTTGCTGCTTCTTTTGCACTTTCTTTTGCACCCTCTTTTACACCTTCTTTAACCCCTTCTTTTGCACCTTCTTTGGCGGATTCGCCAAGCATTTTGAGGTAATCTTCGGAAGAAGATGGAACTTTGACAACTTCTGGAGTTCCTGTAATCTCGGTCTCGGCTCCTTCATTGCTATAGGATGTTAAAAGCATTTCGCCGGAATCTTTGCCAATACTTTTCACAATTCCAATAAAAGAAACATCGGATGAAATCCAATAGGTTGCTGTTTCTACTTCATTTTCATCATTAATGACAAATTTTCTGCATTCGAATGTTCCGGCCGGAACTGTTATTTTTTCTGTGCCTTCAATATCATACATATCATCGATATCTGAATAATCAGCAGTCTCTTCTACTTCGGGTTCCGCATCTTTTGCTTTTGCAGTCTCGGCATCTTCAGGCGGTATTTCGAAAACCAATTCGACTGGCTGATCATCATTCGACTGCATAATCATTCGCATTCTTTGGGATTCTTTTGTGGGATCGCCATGAGTAAGGATCTTTGTAATAGTTTTTTCGCCGGAGTTTTTGTCTTTCATGCGATATTCGAACCAATAGCATTCGCCTTCAGCACAATCTTCTTCACCAACGATTGCATATCTTACTTCGAAATCTTCATTATCGTTTGTTTTCATATCGTATTCTACCCATGCGCCCTGCACCGGATCTATGCCTGTTGGCCCGGTATCGAACATTGAATACTGTGCCACCGCCAAAGTAGCCAGCATCAAAAACATTGCCATAGTTTTTTTCATTATTCTACCTCTTTTTTTGGAAGTTCTCTGAGTTCTATCGATTTCGTATTATAATTCAAGGTTATTAAATAATTATCAAAAAAATTAAGCCCCAAAAGGCCATCTATTATTGTGTTTTCATTCATTGTAAGATATGATATATCTGCTTCTACAACTGGATAATCATCGCGTGATATTTTGCCGATTTTTAATCCTTCGATATATCTTACCTGCGCCAGTTGATACGCCAGGCCTGCTCCGATCAATGTATCCGTTGTTCCAATTTGTATGCTTTTTTCTGGCACCAGATTGAAGACTTCATGACAAAAAAGGCCCGCCCCAGCGCCAGAATCCAATGCAATACGAACGCTCATTCGCGACTCACCAGTACTTTCATCACTAAATGATATTATCTGCTTATTCATAATATGTATCGATGAATCGATTGGTAATTCGGCAGTTGTAGTCATAAGATGAAGCTTCTGTTCGAAGTTGATCACCTCGACAACCGGTGCTGCAAGCAGCTCATCCATATCTTTCCTGTTTCTGGCAAGATATAGTTCACGATTTCTATAATTAATCGTTGTTATGAATTTACCAATAACATCTACACCGATGAGGCCTATAAACTCTTGCCCCAAAGCCCTTTCGAGATGCTTTAGATCGACCGACAATGCCTTAATTCCTGATAGCTTGATGTCGCCCAGGGCAAGCTCTTGAATCACTCTAAAGTCTTTATCGACATTAATTTCCCCACCGACGCCATGGGTTTTCCCAAGCATCTGGCCTGTTTCTTCGATCGGCTCAAACATATCTACATAAGGGCTATTAATTATAGT
Organism: Candidatus Zixiibacteriota bacterium; assembly: GCA_046542255.1. Taxonomy (GTDB): domain Bacteria; phylum UBP14; class UBA6098; order JBKHBT01; family JBKHBT01; genus JBKHBT01. The sequence goes on from JBKHBT010000027.1 coordinate 8,266, forward strand.
CATGGGAGCTCCGCTATCGAGAATAAAATAATAAATCGAGTCGCTCTTATCCGGGAAACGCGCAGGTATCAATATATGTGTGGGATTATCGATAAACCTTAGTTTTGTCTTATTTGCGCCTGTAATTTCAAATGTCAGATCTTTGACAGGGTCTTTTATAACCATAGTCTGCAATGTCCCTTCTCCCAAACTCAAAATCCTATATTCGCCTTCTTCGAAAACTAGAACCATCTTGTCTTCGGTCTCTAATGAAGATCCCATAGCAATAATATCGAGATTCATAATAAGCTCGATAGTATCTGCCTTAGCCTTTGCTCTAATATCGATAATTTGATTTATCGTCATAATATGAGCATTAAAAACTGCCGGCACGACAATCTTTGAAATATCGGTTGGATTGGTGCCGAAAGTAAAACTCTCTGAGATATATGGCTCTATTATACTAAAATCCCCAGCATTGATAGCTTCTTTGTATAATAATGCTATTTCCTGAAGATATTCTTGCTCGACTTTTCTGGACAATTGATTATTGCTTCTTTTGGTAATAGCAAAAACCATTGCTATAAGAAAGAAAAGAAGAATTTTACTGCCCTTTGCCATTTTACTCCATTTGCCAAAGTCTATAATTACCAAATCTAATTAATTTAAGAAGTAATTAGCTTAATGCAAAGCAAAATATTCTCTTATCAAATCATTAATATTGATATTAACATAATAAAAGGAGATTAATATTAATTTGAAAAAAAAAGATTATTTTCTTGAAAAATATAGTCTTAGAAGATATCTTGTTGTTTGAAAGGAGAAATGAAAACTATGGGTATCAAACATATATTACGAATTATGCTTCTTTGTTTTTTTGCTGTTTTGGCATCTGCACAGCAAGAAGATGCACCCGAACATAAAAAACCTAATGCTTTCAGCCTGAGGGCCTATGAAGGTGCAATGCTTGCAGAAATACAAGGCAATATCGATGAAGCAATAGAACTATACGAGAAAGCTCTTTATTATGATTCGACTGTAGTCGAAATCTATCATGAGCTTATCAAGCTTCAGGTAAAGCAGGGTTATTATCAGGATGCTGTGGATAATATGGCCCTGCTTCTCGAGCAAAAACCAGATAGCGTAGAACTTAGGCAACAACTTGCAGATATCTATCTCGAAACCGGCTCCGATGATAAAGGTATTCGCCTCTACGAGCGTTTGATTGTAGAAAAACCCAATTTTCATAAAAACTATATCAAACTTGCACAGCTCTATTTTATAAAAGAACAACCCACAGCAGCCAATGATGTACTCGGCGATGCATATGGCCGTTTCAAAGGTGATGTCGAATTTCTTAAATCTGCCGCTGACCTGAATCTCCGGGCAGAGCAATATGATATGGCAATTGACCTTTTCGATGATGTATTAGATAAAGAAAAAGATGCAATAGAAGCATATTACGGAACAGCTATCGCCTATGAACTAAAAGACGAACTCAAAAATGCTCAGAAATACTATGAAAAAGCATTCCGCATCAGGGTGCCGGCCGAGGAAATCTTTTTGACATATCTTGCACTTCTGGCAAGACAGGACAAAATGGAACAGGCAATAGATAAAGCAAATAACTTCATCGAAGAAAATGATGTTAGTCCCAAAATCTATCAAAGACTGGCTTTTCTTTATATGGTAACATCACAAAATGAAAATGCTCTTATCTATCTTAAAAAAACAATAGAATTATCTGAAAGGCCTAATCCAGACATATTTATTTATATTGCAGAAATCTACGCAGAAGAAGGCAATCTGGATTCTGCTAATACATATTGGCGAAAATTTCTCGATTTGGAAAACAATAACCTGGAAAATATCACACAATATTTATCATTTATGATGCAATATGGCGATACAGTGGGTACAATCGCCAAATTCGACTCTTTGCAAAGCCTATATCCCGATTCTGCAGCACTGGATTTTTTCATGGGCTCATATTATTATGAAAAGAATACTCTCGATAGCGCAAACGTTTGGTTCAGCAGGGCATTAAGGAAAGAGCCTAATAATCCACAAATATTATTTATTGCTGGAGATATCTACGAAAGAAGCGGAAAGCGAGAAAAAGCTATTAAACTATTCTCTAGATTAAATGAACTTACGCCTGATAATCCGCAGGTTCAGAATTATCTTGGATATATCCTTGCCGAAGAGAATAAAAATCTCGATTTTGCAAAAGAACTGATAGAAAACGCGCTTGATAGAGATCCAAATAATGGTGCTTATTTAGATAGTTATGCATGGGTTCTATATCGTCTTGGATACTATAAAAAAGCCTTTGAATATATTGAAAGCGCCATTGAAAATTCTGAGGCAGATCCTTTGATGTACGATCATAAAGCAGATATCCTCATGTCACTTGGCGAAGAAAAAGATGCGCGCAAAGCACTCGAAAAGGCATTGGAAATAGTATCCGAAGAAGAATATAGACAAGAATTAGAAATGAAAATGAAAAAGCTGTCTGGAGAATAATATGTATAGCAAAAAAGTGCTGGAACATTTCGTAAGCCCTCAAAATATGGGGGAGTTAGAAAAACCATCTGGTGTAGGCGAAGTCGGCAATCCAACATGTGGCGATATGATGCGCCTTTATATCGATGTCGAAGACAATGTGATAAAAGACATTAAATTCAAGACCTATGGCTGTGGCGCAGCTATAGCTTCGACCAGCGCCCTGACTGTTATTGTCAAAGGCAAGACAATCGAAGAAGCTCTTAAGCTCGATAAAAAAGATGTTGTCGAATTTTTAGGCGAATTACCAGCACAAAAGGTTCATTGTAGCGTTCTTGCTATCGATGCACTCAAAGAGGCAATCGAGAATTGGAAAGAAAACCAGGAAAAATAGTCCATCCATATTAATCAAAAATTAACACCAAATTAATATTGCCTTGACATTTACTTGTCTCAGAGTATCTTTATGGTATTGAATCCAATTGGATTCGTATTTGTTAATTTGTTATTTTATCCTTTATCTGAAATCCTAAGTAAAAAATGTCAGAAAAAGTTAAACAATATGATGAGTTATGGCTCAAGCGGCGGTCTTTGCAATCACCGCTTCTTAATGTTTCATTTGAGAAACACGACAATACCAGTATTGAGATAGATCTCAATTACTTTAGAAAAAAACAATTTGAATCTGAAAAACAGAATTATAAAATCGAGTTTTTCTTTTTCTTTCCTGTCTCGCTTCGATTGGTAAAAAAAGGCTATAAAGCCAAAGATTTTTTCGATACAATGATTAATAACCTGCGAATGCGAAGCCCAAAGATTTTACCTTCGGAATATTTTGATGATACAGAGGAAGAATATCCAATCTATAAACTGAAAATCCTTAAAAAGAAAATGCTACACAATATGGATTTTGACGAAACGGAATTAGTCATTAAGGAATTCAAATTACTTGCAAATTATTTGATCAGTTATTTTAAAAAGGTCAATATTTTGGATTGTAGTCCACCAGGATTAAACGTATCAAAGCATTTAGAGTTGGAAATGGAACTCTCAAGAGAAATGCTGAATCATTTCAGAAATATTTTTCTCGACTTCAAAGAGACCTTCAGTAATCGCTTTCCAGGATTGATAGATAATCTTTCTCATATCGATGAATATATTAGCTATATGTTGGAGTCTAATTGGTCTGAAGTTTATCAGTCATTATATGGGGATAAAGAGTTTAAGTATATTACCAATTCAATATCAGAGACATTGAATGCTGAAATTGAATATCGCCAAAATACAAATTATAGAATCCCTTCACAGGAGCGAGGCGATATAAAAGAATATTTTGTATATCGATTGGGTGTACTAAAAAAATATATTCAAAAGCAACTCTATCTTAATGAAAAATATGTAAAATCCAAAAATTATCTCATGCAAATAATCGCTATGAGTGCCGCCGGGCTTGCTGCTTTTGTCGCTTTGATGCTTGAATCGATGAAAAATATTATTTCACCGGTAATAGGAATTCCTGCCGGTGCTTTAGTCCTGGCCAGTGTTTTGATATATATTCTCAAAGATAGAATAAAGGATCTTATAAAAGCAATTATCGGGAAGAAGGCTTTGCAAAAATACGATAGAGAAAGAGTAGTCATAATACCTAGCAAGCATAGAGAAGTTTTTGCAAAAACCAAAGAATCGATTACTATATCAAAGAAAGACAAGATTAATCCCAATATAAGGCAAATGCGAAATGCTGATTTGACTTTCGACATAGATCGCACAAAATTAGAAGATGTTGTCTATTATTCCAAGCTTATTTCTATCGATTGGAAAAAGCTGGAAAAGAATATACCATCGATCATCAGCGGATTAAAAGAAATCTATCGATTCAATCTTAGTGATTTTATGACAACTATGGATGACCCCAAGCATGTTTATCCTGCCTGGAATCCAAATAAAAGGAAGCCAGAAATAGTTGAATTCAACAAAGTTTATCATGTAAATATATTATTAAAACTAACATCTTTCGTAAAAAAAGAAGATTATACGGATGAAAACTACTATCGAGTTCGACTTATATTAGATCGCCATGGAGTCAGAAGAATCGAGCAAATACCGATAGAAAATTGCCAGCAGATTCTTTGATTATTCAAGCCTGCCAAACCATCTCTGATATATTTCATCATATGCTCCACTTTCAAAAGCCTGTAATAAAACCCTATTAAAATCTTCTCGATAAGGGCTTCCAGACGGAAAACTAATGCCATAAGAAAATGGTTCAAAGGCCTCTGAAACCCTGTGGAGAGGTTTTTGTGGATTTGTCATAAGATAGTATTTAATCATGGGAAGGTCGTGAATAAATGCATCGGATTTGCTTTCTAATAAATGCTCTGCAGCTTCATCTATACTCTCGACAAGAACAGGCCTGGCACCAAACTTTTTCGATAGCTTGACAGATTCGGTATTCTCAATCACGCATACTTTCTTGGCAAGAAGGTCCTGTGGCCCATTTATTTGGGATTGCATCTCCGAAAGAGTCATAAGAGAAGTTAATTTGGCTATTGCAAGCCCAAAAAATGCAATACCACTGATTATAACTATTGTAGCAAATATTTTACCGAGCTTTTTCTTTGGAAATATATCGCCATAACCCACAGTGGACATAGTAACTATCGTCCACCACATTCCTGTAAAGACTCCTTTCCAATATTTGATATGAAAGGCTTCAAAGCCATTCCGATGCTCTATTAGCCAGATAATATTTCCGCAAATGAAAATATAAAGGAGAAGATAATGCACCATCTGAGAAAGTCCAATTTTGAGAAGCATCCTAAAAAGACTCAAACTGCTTGTCTGATCGAGAGTCATAATACCTATCTGAGAGTTCAAAAAGGGATACGAAAAATCGAGTCTTTTCTCTCTTTCGGAGCTAATGGTAGTTGCCGATATTGCCAGGTCAGTCTTTTTATTTTCCACATTATCCAGTTGTTGCTCAAGATTATCATTGATATGATATCTAATTACGATGGGTGGATTCATATTTTTTGCAAGAAGCTCGATAAGATCGATGGAGAAACCCTTCGGTGAAGATAAAGAATCGCCTTCAATAATGACAAATGGCGGAGTATTCTTTATCCCACATGTCAATGTGTCTATTTTATTGGGCTTTGTTGTGCAGATATTATCATAAGTGGTAAAAATAATAAAAATAATTTTCTCATCATATCTCCAGTTTTAAATTTCAAATCTTAAAGTAAAAACTTACAATGTCTTAGTCAAGCTTCGAAAAAATGAACTATAAAGCAAAATTACCAATAAAACTAAAGTATCTAATTTATTTGACGTTAATATTCTAAGCGAGCTGGTCAGAATAAAAGCGTAGGAATTGATGGAAGCAAAAGAGAAACTCGAAAAAATACTTAATATAACATCGCAACTCATAACGATTCGCGAACCCGATATCATTATGTCGAAGATTTCTTTGCTTTCCAAAGAAATATTCGATGCGGACCTATGCCATCTTTTCTTATATGACAAGATAAACAATAATCTCTGGACAATAGGAAAAGATAATAATAATGACATCATCATTCCATGCGAAGATAATATAGAAAGCGAAGTACTGCACAATAAAAGCCCTATATTTATTCCCAGGACAAATACCAGACACCCGATTGTAGATTCAATTACAGAGCAAAATTTGACATCATTAATGTCTATGCCTTTGATCGACTCTTACAAGGACGTAATCGGGGTATTGCATATCGGGAAGACAAATGGAAAACTCCCATTCGACCGCGATGATTTGGACCTTCTAGGACATCTTGCGATATTCGTATCCAAGGCTTTCGAAAATATCGATCTACATTTAAAACTTAGACAGTCCCAAAGAGATATTGTCTATCGGCTTTCATATGCCATGAGCTTCAAAGACCCGGAAACAGAAGACCATATTGTTCGAGTTGGGATGTACTGCAGCATCATCGCAAGAGAGATGGGCTTTGATTCAGAAGTAATCGAGACAATAATGCTTGCAGCGCCAATGCACGATATCGGCAAAGTGGGTATTCCTGATAGAATCCTACTAAAGCCAGCAAAGCTGAATACCGGTGAATGGGAACTGATGAAACTTCACTCTCTATTTGGTTTCAATATCCTCAAAGAATCTGATAGCAACCTTCTGAAAATGGCAGCCATTATCGCTCTTGAACACCATGAAAAATGGGACGGCAGTGGATACCCCGAAGGCAAAAAGGCTGAAGAAATATCGATATATGGTAGAATCGCCGCTATTGCAGATGTCTTCGATGCACTAACTTCGGACAGGCCATACAAAAATGCATGGCCTATAGATAATACAATCGATTTTATAAAAGAAAAAGAAGGTATCTTTTTCGACCCAAAAGTATATGAGATATTCATGGCGAATATAGAAGAAATTATACAAATAAGAAGAGAATTGAGTATTTAGAAGAAAACTTGTTGACAATTTATTCATTTAATTGCGATTATTGCACATCTGTATAATTTTTTATGCAGCCTGATGGCTTGTATTACTTGCTTCAAAAGACAGATTTGAATAAAAATTCCTTGCATTAAGAAATGATTTTGATTATAATCATATTGATAAGTGTACTTTATCAATGGAGTTAAACATGGCAAAACTACAAAAAAAAGGTTTCACCTTAATTGAGCTGATGGTGATAATTGTCATAATTGGCGTTTTGGCCGGCCTGGCCATCAATCGTTATCGCTTGATTACGATGAAAACTAAAATTTCAGAAGCAGTAGTTTTCATGAAGTACATTCAAAATCTGGCACATGTCTATTACAATGAAAAAGGCGTTCTCCCAACCCAGGATGGCACATGGCTGTATTATTTCGATTCTGATCCTGGTAATACAATTTTCGGCTCATCGAGTTGGTTCGAGCAATTTCACACCCGCACTGCACGAAGACTCGAAGAGATGGGCCTTGAACAACCATCTGGCGATACAAGATTCTGGTATCAATTTGGCTGGGGCTTTCATGGAGAGGCGACTCTCCGTGTATGGGGATATGCCAAAACAAAATGGGATTGGCCCAATTTCCCGGAAGAGCAATGCGACAAGACATTAGAAGATGTCTATATCGTATGTGATAATGATGGCCAGGTCTATATTTGGGGGGTACCGGGAATAAAGAATTACTAATTTGCTTAATATAACTTGTTATACCTTACAATTCTATTCTATTAGATTTGTTTTTACGAAGAAGAGCTAAACGGTCAATCCTATCTACAAGATTATTATATACCCTTTTCTTAGTTAAGTAAATTTGAATTTTACCTTAAAAAATAATTAATTTTTTTATTTGCAAACCAGTATAATTTCTATTATCGTATATTTTATGAAAAGTTATAATGTTTTAAAATTTTTTTCTTTATCAATTGCTGACCGAAAATTTTTTTTTCTGATTCTATGCTTTTTAGTTTCTGCAATACTCTTGTATGGAGATCGAATACCCAAAAGAAAGCCCAGTAACAGTAAATATGCTAATGAGTATGCTAAAGATTTGCTAATAGATGCACCCTGGTTCATAAAAAGTGACACTGTCCAGATACCTGTCGAATTTCTGATTCGAGATGCAAATATATCTTCATTGGATGAGTTAGAGGGCATCTATATTGAAATTCCTGATTCGCGAAGTGGCTATGATTTTTCGAATACTGATACCATTTTCAGTAAAATATACGACCCTGTGATCGAAGATATCTCTTCAGCAGTTTGGGATACAATAGTCTATATCGATTTGCCTGAGGCTTACACAAGCGGCGATACTTTTTATATGAAATGCACTTTCGATATCGAAGATGGCTTGCCCTGGGACGAAAAATATAGCCAGGTTTTGGCTGTAAAAATCGGGTATTCCGCGATGCCAAGGTTTAGAGACTGGTATCTTGGAGATTGCCATTTCCATACCAGTATCACAGACAATCCCTATGAAGATGGTGGCCGATTTCCGATGATACAGGCTGCTTCGAGAGCCATCGGCATCGATTTTGTTATGGCTACTGATCATGCTTCCGATTCATCGACATTGGCAGGTGTAGTCATCGATGACATGAATCAAAGCGATTGGGAAAATATTTTAGATAGTATATATATCTATGGTTCTGGAAATCCCCTTATTATAAGAGGCGAGGAAGCCGATATTGAAAACTTCACCGACTCGAGAAACCATTTCTTGATTTATGGCAATAATAATTTTTTCAGCGCGCCAATACCAGAAACAGAGCCTATAAGAACCCATCTAGACCTCTTTACATTTCTCGATGAAAACCCCGAAGCCATAGGATATGCAGCACATCCTTATAGTCCTGATTTTTTTTGGGAAGATTCTGTTATCGACTCCGGGATTCAAATGGGTGTTCTAAAAGGGCTTCAGATATGGAATGAAAAGAAGATATGGGATAAAGATGTAGATACAGATTTCTCATGCAATCCTTTTCCATTCTCAGATGGAGTAATGTGGGGTGAAGACGGTCTCTGGGATTCTGCTCTTCTAACCGGCCTTGAAAAATGGGATTATTTCCTAGTCAATTCTCTGATATCTTCTGCCGATGGGCATCCATATAAATTGTTCATAAGTGGAGGCAGCGATGCACATGGCGATTTCAATTATTTTACCTATCATCCTTTCGTATATGGCCTGCCATCGACCGATATCAGGGCTAATTCAAATGCATTTGCCAAAATTCGAACACTTGCCTATTCACCCGATTCTCTCAATGAAGAATCCATACTTCAATCATTAAGAAATGGACGCTCGATCGCAACAGATGGCCCGGTAATAGACATGATCGCCTTCAATCCGCTTTCTATTGGTTCACGATTCACATTTTTGGGCGAGACAGATACAATCTATTATGGTGAAGATGATTCATTAAGAATTAGATACAAAAACACTATTGATTTCGGTGGAAGAATTAGAAGGATTACACTAAAGAAATTATATGCCGATATCGATAGCGCTGAAAGCATCGAACTGGACAGCTTTATCACAGGATTGGAAGGCTCTTTTAATATTCCAGTTAATCCCCCAATCGATGAAGGATGGTGCTGCTATCGTCTCGAGGCATATACCTTTTATGAAGGTCAACAGTATATAAATCCGTCTAGTGCCTATAGATGTTTTACCAATCCTATTTGGTTTTATATACAAAGTGAGCCGTTTCAAATTTCAGAGAGTGAAATGCCCGATATTAAATTGGAACTATTGCCGAATCCTTTTCGAGATCACTTAGAAATCAAAGGGCAATTCAAACAAATAGACATCTATGATATCCTGGGAAAAAGACTTTTTAGCAAGCATTTCAATGATGGAGACAACTTTCTAAAATGGTCGCCTACTGATGATGCTTCAAGCCTTTTTCTTATAGTCGCTAAAAGCGCAAAAGGATTTGTAAAAAAGCGGGCATTGATGATAAGATGATAATTTTAGACAAGATATTTTACTTTAACTATTAATTTTCTTCTCTTCTAAAGCCATATATATAATGCAACGGCTTTACTGATGTTTTAACCTATGATGCTTCGTATAGTGCTTTCTATTTGGGAGCTGGAGTATCGTATCCAATAAAAAAGCTGGATTTCGAAATTGCATTTAATATCACCCCATTTGTCAAGTATTCTGGCACAGATGACCATATACTAAGATCATTAGAAGTTCAAATTGAATCAGAAGATGGCACATATTATCAATTTGACTTAAATGGGGAATATTCATTTATGGTCGATAATCTAAATTTTGCTATTTCTGCTTATTACCAGTATTCAGGCTTCAATATTACTGGATTGACAGATTTTGTCTATTATTCGGGTGATTCTGAAGGAGAAGAAGTAAATAATATCGCCACAGATATCGAATTTAGCCGCAAAAGGTTTGGAATAAATATTGGTTTGAACCTTTGAACAGAGACTTATTAGATTCGGAATAAATTTTTATGGACTTGTATGAAGTTATTCAATATATTAACATCTGTTTACAAAGGAAGTTATAAATATATTGATTTCAAGGCGGGAAAATGAAAGTTGGATACCTTCAATTCAAACCCAAATTCGGAGATACAAAATTCAATTTAGATAAAATCGAGGAATTATCATCCGGCGCTAAAATGGATATTCTTGTTTTGCCAGAGCTTTGCACTACCGGCTATCTATTTCTCGAATCGGATAATCTGGATGATTTTGCAGAGACGCTCAACGGCCCTACAATAAATAGATTATCCAGTTTAGCCGAAAAGCTCGATGCTGCTATTGTTGCTGGTTTTTTCGAAAAAGCCGGTGATAAGTATTTCAATTCACAGGCTTTTATAAAGCCGGATGGCAAAATACATGTCTATCGAAAGATACATCTTTTCAATCGCGAAAAGATTTTCTTCAAGCCGGGAGATAGGCCGCTCGAGATAATCGAATTCCGCGGTGCGCGAGTGGGTCTTCTGATATGCTTCGACTGGATTTTCCCTGAAATATATAGAAAATATGCCATGCTTGGCGCAGATATTATATGCCATAGCACAAATTTAGTACTGCCCTATTCTCAGAAAGCCAGCTTCGCAAGAGCTGTCGAGAATAGGATGTTTATCGCGCTTTCCAATAGAACGGGAAAAGAATCGCGCAGTTCTCATGAGATTACTTTTACCGGCAGGAGCATTATTTATTCTCCAAGAGGCGATATTCTGGCAAGCTCGGAAGAACAAAATGATGATATAAAAATCGTAGAAATAGACTATGAACTTGCAAGAAATAAATGGATAACAGAGAAGAATCACCTACTAAACGACAGAAGGCCTGAGTTTTACTTATGAAAAAACTAAAATTAATCTTCATTATAATTTCCCTCTCAATATTCGCACAAGAAAAAAGACACGATAGCCTTGAAACTCAAATAGCTGACTGGATGAAAATCGAGCCAATAATCGCCTGTGAAGAAGACGAAATTGAGCTGAATGATATTACAATCGATGAAAAAAGAATGGCCTTTTTGCCTATAGTTTTTTTCGAGGCCAAAAGCGCCGAGGTATCAGAATATTATGATCCACTTTTTGAAAGGCTGGCTGAAGTTTTAGATTATAATCCAGATATCAAATATACCTTGAAAGGTTACTATTCCAAATCGATCGATGATATCCTGGCTCCAATCGACTGTATTGCCATGGCAGAACGGCGTATTGAATCGGTCCGAAGCAAGATACTTGCCGAGAATAGATCGGCTGTAAGGCAGGTTATCATCGATGATGGCTATGATATGTCGAAACCATTTTTCGAGGATACCACCGATTTCGATATGCGAGTTGCAATAGATTTCAAAATAAATAATTACCGCCCCAGAAGCATCTTGCTACAGGATAACTCGCCATTTGTCAGGATTTCATATCGCGATATAATCAAATCGATATATCCACGCCTGGATTCGCTTCTTCTTAGAAATCCAGACCTATACATACAGATTCATGCCAATGGCAATCCATGGGACACGCCTTTGAGTGAATCTTATACTAGATTAAAGAGGATCAAAGATTTTCTCGAGAAAAAACTCGATAGGAGAAATTCAAATAGAATAACGATGCTTATTTCACCATCGGAAAAGCAACCTAAAAACATTGATTTGAAGCTGGTCTTTGCCCCTTTAGGAGCGGATTTAAATAATCGCAATGTTTTATCAAGACAAATCGATAGAAAAAACTTCGAACTCCTTTTGAACTGGAACCATGATATTCCAATGGCTTCACATAGCCTACAGATCTATCAGAAAGGCACAAATGAGAGACGCTATATGAATTTCGACGAGGGTTCTCCATTGGACAGAATCAAGCTAAATACCGGCGATATAAATGCTGCTTTACTGCCTGGCTTGAATAATATCTATCTCGCTATGACAGACATCAGAGGCCGCCATGAGATTTCTGGCCCATTGAATATCGAATTGGATGTTATACAATACACCTATCGCTCTGATATGATTGGTTCGATTTATGGACACAATGCCATGAGACAGTATGATGTTGATGACTGCATTTTATACAGAATTGCCTATAAGATTATAGCCCTTTCTGAGCTGAGCGATAAGATGATGAATATCACAGTATCTGTAAGCGGTGATTCTGGCCTTTCGGATACAACTATTACAAATTCCGAAAGAGCTGATTACACCTGGAAACAGCTTTCTGCTATCCTTGTATGCGAACTTGGCCTGAAGGATACCGATGATCTTCAAAAATGGTTCGAGAAACGTTCTGTTGCAGTATTTCTCGAACCTTCGGCAATTGAAATAGAAAGTGATATAAATAATCCTAATAAACAGCTTTTTGATAATCGTTCAAATATAATAATCGAGATGACCAGTGAATAAGTATGCAATAGGAATAGATGTTGGCGGAACATTTATAAAATCGGCTGTTATAGAGCCAGATGGAAATATCCTTTACTACAATGAGCATGAAACGCCAGCTGTAAAGCCCGAGCAATTTGTAAATCTATTGGGCTATATTTCAGAACTTTTAATAGAAGAGAATAAGCTGAACAAAGAAAACTGCCTTGGAATCGGGCTTGGTTTTCCGGGATTTGTAAATCCAGAGAGCGGCATAGTCGCCAATGCTCCCAATTTGCCCAAATGGAAAGAATACAATGTGGTCAAAGCTATGGAAAAATGGATAAAGCTACCTGTATTCATAAATAATGATGCAAATGCAGCAATTATGGCAGAAAAACTCTGGGGCTCTGGAAAAGATTTCTCTAATATAGTTGGACTGACTCTGGGAACCGGGGTTGGCGGCGGTATAATAATCGATGGCCATCTATTTATTGGCGCATCATATTCTGGCGCAGAACTCGGCCATATTGTTATCGATATGAATGGCCCAAAATGCAGTTGTGGAAAATATGGATGTTTAGAGGCTTTTATTGGCGAAAGAGGTTTTATTCGAGAAGCCAAAGTTCAAAGAAAAAAGGATAAAGGATCATTACTCTGGACAATAAACGATGGAAAACTCGATGCGAAATCGATAGAGGAAGCTGCCCATGGAGATGATGCAGCTGCTAAGAAGTCATTAAACAATTTAGCAAGGTATCTTGCTATCGGCATCGTATCGATATGCGAAACAATTAATCCTGAGATCGTAATAATTGGCGGTGGGCTTTCCAATTTTGGTGAACTACTCTACAATCCTCTTATAAAACATGTCAAACGAATCAAGATGATAGCTCCCCGGCCGATTATCAGATTTTCGAAGCTGAAAAATAAAGCTGGTGTTTTGGGCGCTAGCGCTCCTGTCTTCATAAAAAATTGATGAATTGCGGATAAATTTCGACAAAATCCATCAAAATTAGCAAAAAAAATGAAATTATTGGCTTAAAGTTAATAAATTATGGCTTTAGCAGTTGACAAATGTGATTCTGTATATTACATTGTTAAATGAACAAATGCTAAATATGTAGTATTTGAAAGAAGATACAAGCTTTGGCTAAAGCAAATTATGAAAGATACAACAAAATTTATAACTTTAGTTATAGATGCGATACTGCTGGTTTTCATCGCTGTGATATGTTATCTATTCTATAACCTCGAACTTACCAATAGTTTACCGGAATATCTATACCATCTCGATAGCTATTCGATGTTTAAGATTCCTGTCGAGCTTCTGTATTATACTTTATTACTATATCTATTTACTGGCCGAAGCTTTAACTTGAAAAAATGGGGAATCGGCTTTCTTGCGATCGTAATATCAAGGATTTTGGTTAGCGGTGCCGTTGCAGGCAGCTTCTATTACCTTTCTAAAGAAACAGGAAATAGCTTAGAGTTCAATACTGCATTAAAAGATGCTCTTTATAATTTCACACCAACATATATTATACAGTTCCTTATCTCACCCTGGCTAGCCTATCCCTTTTTGGAGAGTTTCTTTCCAGGTTTATTAAATCCAGATAGTACAGGCACTGAATTACCAAAAAGAAAATCCATTATAGAATCCGAGACACCAGATGATGCATTCATCACTCCGAAAGAGATCGATGAAATGGTGAAAAGCGAAACAATTCCGCCCGGTTATATGACCAATAAAAAAGCATCAAAGGGAAAATTCGATATCGAAAAAGTCAAATTACCTGAAAAAGAAGATATTGGTTCTAAACCGCTCATAAAGACCAGGCCCCAAAATGAGAATAAGCCAATGCCAGATTGGGATTCTATAATGAACGAGCCATCTGATGCTGCAAAACAAGATCAGACAAAACAAAATCTCGACCTGGATAAAATCCTAAATGAAAACCAGATATCCAGCCAAGATGTAAATGATATTTTTGTCGAGACACAAGCTCCGTCAGATGTTATAGAATCTGAAAAAGAAGAAACTGCAATAGACGAAAAGGCCCCCGAAAAGCAGAATAATGAAGCTAACTTTGCAAGTGATATTCCGGAAATCGAGTTAGAAGATATACTGGATAACGATTTCTTAATCGAGGAAGAATCCAATGATGAAGATATTGAAGATAAAACTATTGAAAATATTCAAAATGATGAACAAAAGCAGCCCATAGAGGAAGACAAAGCAGTCATAGCAGATGTAATCGATGAGCAAACACCAAAAGAAAAAACTTCGAAAAGCCAAACACTCAGAAAAGGCAAACCCAAAAACCTGGCAGAAGATGAAGCTTTTGTTATGTTCCAAGAAATTCTCGATCTTAATTATGCCAAAAAAGCCGCTGGTGTCCTAAAAAAAATATTAAAGGATAATGTTGATTTTCCAATTATTTTCAAAGCATCTGTGCTAGAAAGAATTATTGAGACAGGCGAAAATAAAGTTAGTGCTGAATACATCTACGACCAGGCTCCATTCGAATTTATCGATTTTCAGAAGACTCAAAAAGACCTCGAACTGGATTCGATGTTTTTGAAGATACCCATAGAAGAGCTTTTGGTGCAAATGGACAAAGATATACCTCTGGATGAAACTCCAGAACCTGTGAAATGGATGACTGAAAATGAAAAAATCCCACAGGACGATCTATTCAAAGAAGCAGAAGTCCCGAAAGAAAAGGACACAAAAATTGTCGATCAATATGATGATATGGAACTTAACGATACAAATCAAGACGATCAGAGCCAAAAAGAAAAGCAAACAGAAGAGCAGCCAGCTGAGAATATTAAAAGATCAGAAGGGGTAATACAAGGTCGAGAAACGATTGAAGAATCTATTGCCGAAAATGAACAATTCGAACAATTAGAAGAAGAAAAACCTGTTGAGGCGCAGGCGTCTGATTCCGATACTGAAAGCGAAGATGTAAAAGAGCAAGGTTTAGAAGAACTCGATATCGAAAATATGTTTTCTGAGATTAAACCACAAGAAGAAAATCCTGATGAAATACAGGAATTCTCTGATTTTGATTCTTTGCCAAAAGAACAAAAAGAAATGCTAAGAAAAGCCGGGGTTGATGAATCTATTTTCGAAGAAGAAAGTCACGAAGATAATGAAACACAAGAAGAAGGCTCTGTAGAAGTGCCAGAAGAAGAAAATACTGAAATTACAGAAAAGGATATACTCGATGATAATACTCTCGAATTAGACATCGAAGAAGAGCCTATATTAGATGATGAATCGATCGATTCAGAGAAGCTGGATGAAAGTACTGTAATCGGTGAAAGTGAAAAAACAGAAGAAGCTATTGATGATAAAGAAAAATCAACAGATGAAATAAATGATAAGTCGATTGAAACCTCAGGTACCGAAGTGGATTCTTCTGAAGAGGAAAGTGAAGAAATGCCACTTCTGGAAAATGACATATTCGAAGATGATTTCACCAATGAGGAAAACGATGATACCTTACAAACCGAGATGCCAATTTCATTAGAAGAAGACGGAAAGAATGAAGAAAAACCAGAAATAATACTAAATGCAAACGGTTTCGATCAAGAGCCGGTTAACGATGATATCGATATTGTTATGGACGCATCTTCATTGGATGAAAAAAGCACCGATGATTCACAAGATGATGTATCGATAGAAATTATGGGTGATATTTTTTCTGAAGGAGACAAGGCAACTTCGCAAATCGATACGCCAAAAGAAGAAATTCAAGAAGATGAAAAAAATGAAAATGGCGAAAATATTCCTTCAAATGAAAGCAATATAATAGAAGCTATTGAAACCGATGAAAAAGAAGCTTCTTCCGAAAAGGCTGTTCCGGTAATCGAAGATAAAACTGAATCGGCTGATGAAAAACAAGAGGATGAAGTTAAAGTAGCAGAAGAAATTCAGGAAGGTAGAATCGAACTGGAAATCCCAAAAGAGCAAAAAGCTTCTGGGCTTTTTAATGAAGAACTATTCTCTGAAGAGGGTGGAGAAAATAATCAAGAAGAAGAACCACAAGAGGAAGAGTTTCCAGAGATAAAAAAAGAAGACATTTCAGCCCAGCTTGAAAAAATGTTTGAAGAAGGGCAAAAAACCTATGAAACTGATATTGAACTCGAAGATGATTTTCCAGAAGAAAAAACGCATGTGGGCGGTAATAAAATGGCTCCTGAAATCGAAGATACTAATGAAGGTATAGCCCCAGAAATAGAAGATATTAAAGATACTATCGCACCAGATATGGCTGAAGAAAAAGAAGAAAAAGGGCCCAAAATAGCACCCGAAATCGATTTGGAAAATGTAGCCGAGATCAAAGAAAATGAATATCCTAAAGAAGATAGTGAACTCGAAAGTAAACAAAATTCAATCGCTGAAGAAATGCCAATCGCAATCGACCTGGACGAAGAGAAAATTGCAGAAGAAGCAGAATTTGAAAACTATATTAAGCAAGATACGACTGCTAATAATAAAGAAGCTATAATCGCTCCTGAAATTATTGATGAGCCTGAAAGCCATCAGGCAGGACAAGAAGTAAAAGAAGAAAATCAATTTTCCGATCGACAAGAAGAAAAAAGCAGCGAATTCAATGGTCTTTTTCTTTCTCCAGAAGAAATTCGAAAAAGGCATTACTCCGTGGATAATGAACCAAAAGACTATAGTGAAGACTACGATATCGATCTTGCTGATGATATAGATAAAATGATACAAGAAACCGATCATCAAGAAGACCAACAAAAAGAAGCGAGAACACAAGATTCTGAAAAAGAGCTGGTATTTCTCGATAATGATAATTTCGATGATGACTTATCTGAAGATATTGTCCCTAAAAAAAAGACGGTAAATGAAATGGCCCCTAATGGCGAATATAGCCGGACAATAGAAATCGATCTGGATGAATTGGATAATCAGTACTCTGATGAGCCAACCAATGATTTCAATATCGAAATGCAATTACCAAATAAGGATAACCTTCTCAAGGAAACCAATCTTCTTGATGAACTTCCTTCGATATCTAAAGAAGATAAAACAAAAAAAACCGAGAAAGTGGATTCCGAAATTTCTGATGATATGCGCGATCTCGAAGAGATTCTTAATCAAAATAATCAGCAAAGACAGACAAGGCTCGATAAAACAGATTTTTCAATCGATAAACCGGCTGATAAAGTAGAATCTGGCTTATTTATAGAAACCCAGGAAGACTCCAAAGATGTTGATGAACCAGAACTTCCTGAAGATGTTATGGAAAAACTCGAAGAGCAAGTAAAAGAACAATTGTTAGCAGCCGATATCGAACAATCTATGATCGATCGCTATGGTGAAAGAGATTTCGATGGAATCGATGAACTTAGTTCTTCAGAGACGAAATGGCATAATCAAATAAATACTCAAGAAAAACTCGATGACCCTGATTTTATTAACCAGTTTACGATAAGCGATGATAGGCGATCAAGTAGAGAAAAACCGATCCCAGCAAGAGGTGAAGAGCAAAATGATATGCTGGACCTCGATGGTATATTGCAGGAAAATGCAGAAGATTTCATATCACAGGAAAATCAAAAAGAAGATTTGCCATCCCAAAAAGAACTGGAAGAAGACCATATTTCGGACACAATGTTGGAATCCCTGGAATTAGAAGATATAATCGAGGATGATGATTTCCGCCCAGAAGAAAAATTAGAAAGTATCCTGGAAGATGCTGATGTCGAATCCGGCCTACCAGGTTCAGAAAATGATCGAAGATTCGATACATTAGAAAATTTGGATGAAACAGAAGTAAATCGAATCGATGATTTCCTATCACCCGAGAAAACCAAACAACAGACACAAACACACGATGATTCATACAATATAGATGAAATCAAATCACCAGAAATGACAGGAGAAAAACTAACTGCAAAGAAAAATGGATTTGATAAAGCTTCAATATTTCATGGAAAAAAAGTAAATAAAATTGAAATTCCTGATAGAATTCTTGCCGAAATATATAAAAACCCACATATTAAAGGCAAATATGAGGCAAAAAAGTTAATCGATATGGAAGATGAGAATAAAACCGAAAGTAATATTATCTTTTCCAATATTGAAGAAAATATAGCAATCGATATTTCAAGCACATTTCCACAAATGTCACTTAATTCCGTTTTTAACCTGAAAAACAAATGCATCGGAATATCAAATGGGGAATACAAAAATAAGCCTACAATGCTTCTGAGACTGGATGAACACATCAAATCGGCCACTATGCTAAAATCTCTGGACAAAATTAGCCAGGATTTATTTAATTCAAAAAATGGAAAAAAGACAAATAAAAATTACGCATATCCTGATATAGAGGAAAAAAATATCAAATCTTTGGATATTAAAGGCATTAAATACTTTCTTAATGATGACGAAATTACTATTTTTACTGATGGTAAGCTAAAAGCTTTGCCCGATAGGCTAATAAATAAAAAACTCCATGAGAATGAAAAAGACTTAATGAATACAATATTTAATTTTTCTAATCAAATGGCTCGAACAATTTCAAAAATATTATTAGTAAATGATAGAAAATATCTGGAGGACGGTGTTTTTAAGACCGATAGGTTTGTGGGTGTTATGTTCTCGGTCTTGGGCGCAACCGTTTTCTATATTGCAGATACTGATTTCAAGCCGGGAAGATTAATACTAAATGGTAAAAAAATTATCAAGTCTTTCCGCTAAGGAGATACTATGAACGAATTTTCTGCTACAATGATTCCAATTGTTCTTGTTTTAATTATAGTTACATTGATTGCAATCATTATTATCATAAACTCAGGCAAAAACAAAAAAGATCAAGACAAAGATAAAAACAATAATGTGACCTTCACAAATGGTAATACTCAAATAGAAAGTCCAGGCTTGCAAAATCAAAAAAGAAAATTATCTGAAACCAGAAAAGTGAATTTGCCACGTAAAAACGGTAAAGCAATGGATCTCGAAGCAGAACTGGAAAAACTCAAACAACAAAAGCATCGACAAAAATCTGATATTTCTAATATCTCAAAAAGCAGAATGCAGGCTTATGCCCAGCAGCCGAAGAAGGAAGAAGATATAAAATCTTCAAGAAAATTTCTTCCTCTAGATGAATCTGGCATGCAAAATACTTCGTCAAAACAGCCAGAAACCCCGGACCATAGTAAAATACCAGACAATATGTTCAAACAATCAACGCTCCCCGAGGATGGCATTTTGGCTATACCCTATAAACTTACTAATGTCGATGGAGTATTTGCCAGCGTGCTTTTTGATAATTCTGGTTTGCCTATTTCTCATGCAAATAACCACAATATAGATAAAGAAACCATCTCAGCCTATTCAGCAGAATCTTTAAGGGTTGTCAGAAAGCTTGGCGATAATGAAGATTCTCAGATTACATGGTTTTCCGCCTGGTTCGATGAATATATCATGATTGTAATTATGAAGTATGGCATGGGTTGTACGATTCTTCTTGATAAGAATCTTCTTGATAAAAATTCAGATTTGATGCATATTTCATCTCTGGCAAAGTCAGTGATCGAAGAACTCACTAGTTATAGTCCGAAGGAGTACGCATGAAAAATGTACTTGCGAAGATAAATCAGCTTCCTGGTGTAATAGGAAGCACTCTTGTCGCCGAAGATGGCATAGTCATTGTGTCTGACCTTGCAGTTGCAGTACAAGATGAGATAGTCGGAGCTATGATATCGGCAATTGGAGTTTCAACTGTTAAAGCTATCAAAAGACTCGACCATGGCAATTTCGAATTGCTGGTGGTCGAAGCCAAAAACGGCAAACTTTTTATTAGCCTTACTAATAAGGGATTTCTCGGGGTACTCTCCGAGAATGATGTAAATATTGGCCTAATAAGAATAGAAATCGTAGAAGCAGCTAAAGCTATAAACAAATTGAAGTACTGATGTCAACTATTAATTTTGCAAAAAAGGAAATCAACTGTAAGATCGTGTATTATGGATGTGCTCTATCTGGCAAAACCACTAATTTGCAATATATCCATCAACACATAGCAAGCGATACACGAAGTAATATGGTAAGCCTGAATACCAAAGGCGATAGGACATTATTCTTCGACTTTTTACCACTTACAACTGGTTCGATAGAAGGCTTCAAGACGAGATTCCAGCTATATACTGTTCCCGGACAGGTGATTTATAATGCCACAAGAAAGCTGGTTCTTCAGGGGGTCGATGGCGTAGTATTCGTTGCTGACTCACAAATCTCCAGATTGCAGATGAATAAAGAAAGCTTCCAAAACCTTAAAGAGAATCTTGCCGAAATGCATCTTGCACTCGATAGAGTTCCATATCTACTCACATACAATAAAAGAGACCTGGATGATATTGCTCCTACCCCATTTTTGAACTATCTGCTAAATAGAGAAAAGAATAAAGTGCCAGCTATCGAGACAATTGCTACAAATGGCTATGGAGTATTCAAAGCGCTTAATACAATATCCAAAATGGTTTTGGTAAAGCTTATTACAGAGCTTAAAGAACAAAAAATAAAAGGAAAATAACAGTATAAATAAAGGGCTAAAGAAATGGACTTACCTGTAAATTATGTAATATATGAGGATGACCAGTTTCAATTGGATCAGCTCCTTCGGGAACTTCTCAAAGAATCCAATGCAAAGACTGCCATCCTTGTCGACCAGGCAGGTTTCATGTTTGCGCAGCAGGGTTTTTCTCAGGATATCGATGTGGAATCCCTTGCCGTGCTTGCTGCCGGTTCTTTCGCATCAACAAGAGAACTTGCAAGGCTGGTTGGTGAAGAAGAATTCTCGGTGCTCTTCCATCAAGGAAGAAGGGATAATATTCATCTTTCTCTTATCGGAGAAGACAATATTTTAGTCGTAATTTTTGAAAGCACCACTACTATTGGTATGGTTAGGCTTTGCGCAAGAGAAGCAGCCAAGAAAATGCTTCCAATTATCGGAAATATCAAGAAAAGGTCGATGAGAAAGCAGCCAGATATTGAAAGTTAATGATTGGTATTGGTTTTCGGAATTTCCTCGAGAACCAAACGTTTTGCATCCTGAAGGCCGACAACTTTAGATTTATAACGATTATACTCGATAAGGTCGTATAAATGTCCTATCTTTCTTTTGTTTTCATAGCCAACCCATTTTAAAATATCATCGCCTGTAATAAAACTGGGAATATGGATGCCGGGAAATATTTGCATAATATTCGAGGTATCGATATTTAAGGCTTTGCATAGCTTCTCTAATCTGGCAAAATCGAAATGCCTGATCGAATGAAAAATCTCGAAATCATCATAGCTCTTCCAATTATCGATAGATAAGATAGCCCTGTATAATCTGGTGATCTCCTGTCTTTCATTACGCGGGAATTGGTATTTTAATAGGATATCGCCAATTTTTTCTGCACCGATATTGGAATTATAGAGCAAATAGCAGACAGAATCATTTTTTCCTAAATCGAGAATTTCCTGAGCACAGAATTTCTTTGTATATCCAAAAAGATGTTCGAATAAATTACAATCCTTCAGTATCGGGCCGAGATTGTCTCTATTGGGATTCTGTATTATATTCTGAAGCTCTTTACCTACCAAACCTGGCGAGAGCGCTTTTACTGAATCTGAAAGGTGTTTGATGGCTGCTTTTGTGTTCTCTTCAATATCAAAATCCAGTCGGGTGGCAAAGCTTATGGCCCTAATAATCCTGAAAACATCCTGCTCAAATCGGATTTTGGGTTCTCCTATCGTCCTGAGCAGACTATTTTTTATATCTTCCAGGCCACCGAAAAGGTCGATCAACTCGCCATCAAAGAGCTTCACGGCGAGTGCATTGACAGTGAAATCTCGCCTTTTCAAATCTTCTTCTATATTATCGATGAATTCAACATTCGAATGCCTTCCAGAATAGCAGCTATCGCATCTCATGCGAGCTATTTCGATATCATAATCACCGATTTTGAAATTTAATATGCCATAATGGTGATTGATATTATATTTACCCGGGATATAATCTATCAAATCTTCTATATTTGAATTTGTAATAAGGTCGAAATCCTTTGTATGCCTATCCAAAATAGCATCACGAACCATACCACCGACTGCATAGAGAGTATGGCCATCCTCGATTATTTGCATTAGGAGTATTTGAATATTTTTCGGTAATAGGATTTTCATCGAATATTTCTCACAATTGCAATTGCTTTCTTTTTGACACCGCTACCTGGTTCTATATCGGCGATTAATACATACATACCGATAGGAAGATTCTTGCCATCGACCTTGCCATCCCAAAATATATTACCTCCTTGCGGATTATCAAAATCCAAAAGCGTATGAAGTAACCTGCCTTCGATATTAAAAACCCTGACTCTGACATTTGTTCTGAGCGGTGAAGCATAGTCGATCCTTAGAATTTCATGATTTGGGTCGAATGAATTTTTCGATATAGTAAGAGTAAATGGCTCATTCGGTTCCGGAAAGCAACCTGGAGTTCCTCCTGGTGATTTAGAGCACCACCACGAATCCTTATCCTGTGGGTCTGCTTCGGTCGAATACATCTGATAAGAAAGCCCCTTTGTCATGCAATCTTTAGTCCAATCAGATTCATATTCCAGTCGAAATCGCTCAAATCCAAGATTATCGGTAAGAACGATGACATCATCGGTATTATTCAGCGGCTCCCATGAATCCATAATCACAAGCTGCGCATCGCAGGTATCGATGATTTCTGGCCCGCCCATATCAGAATCGGAAATGACGAGAAATTGGCCGGGCAAGATGGAAATATCAGATGAAATTTCCTTCTGGTCTTCGCCATCGCCCAGTTCCCAGCCTGAAATATTAACATCTTCATCCGATAAATTGTAGAACTCTACCCATTCCGGTTCATTTTCAAATGGACGGTTCATAAATTCAGTGAGAACCAGTTGTGATGGTGCATTTTTCGAATAAACAAGTGTATCGGAATTATTATGCTGTCTTCTGTCGCCAACAATATTGATAATCAGTTGATGTAATCCATCAGCAAGTCCTAATTGCCGACTAAATGTATGGCTGCCTGTTATAGATAATGGCTCTCCACTCCACAGAAGCTCCGCTCTGGAAGCTATATTGTCGAAATTTTCATCATCATACACATAGAGTGTCCCAGTTGCTACAGCATTGAATCCGACATTTTCCATTTCGATAATCAATTCATCAGAAACAGTATCAACGCTCGTTTCTATGATTGCTATATCATTTGATTCCCGGCAATTGGAATTGATACATCCTGGCGTGCCGCCGCTAAATTGCGAAATTTCATAATCATTACCAGTAGAGCTGCCACATGGCTTCTCAAGAGAAAATCCTGCCGGAAATGATGATTCAGCAGAATACTCGATGCGGCCTATCTCGGAAAACTCATCGTAAATTACAACATCATCTCCGTCATTATTCAAAGGCCTCCATGGGCCGATTGGTATAAGGTTTTTACAATCGCAGTAACTTGCTATAGAGTCTGGAGAAAGAACCAGAAATTCACCGGCATCGACAATATAGCTGCTGTCTATAATTTGGCTTTCGGCATTGCTGTCGCCAAATCGCCAATTGGCAATATCTACTGCTAAAGCTGTATTATTTTGCAATTCTATCCATTCGATACCGTTCTCGGGCTTGAACATTATTTCTGAAATAAGCAAAGAATTCGATACATTGCCAATTCTTGTTACTTCAACTAATCTATTGTCATAATCCTGCATATCTCCAGTTATCAGGAAATCAAATTCGTATATTCCATCTGCCAGAGATGCCAAAGAAAAGCTATGGATATATGTATCAATTACTTCGATATTTGCTGAATCTAATGTAGCAAATGTGCTATCTTCCAAAGATAGATATCGTATGATTAATTCTCCGCTAGCTCGTGGCTCTGTACCCTGATTAGACATATAGACCTGGCCGCTACTTACACCAATAGAAACGGAATCGAGCGAGATATTATTCGGTACTGGCTGCATCGTATTGTAAGAACCTATCGTATGCTTGATTTCTGATGGTGTTTTCTGCCAGTTGTCATCCGAAATGGGAGCAGAAGCTGCGCTATCGGGAGATAATCTTTCGAAGGATATGCCCTGTGTCGAAAGGCCAAAACAGACTGAATCTATAAGATTAGTTTCATTATCGAAAAGATAGATACAATCGCCTATATTATTGAGACCATCGCCCAAATTATAATCATCGGTTGTAAGCACAATTACGCCATCATCAAAATTATATGGAGCATCATTGAATATATCCACATAATCCCGGTCAATGATAACTGCAAAACACGCTGGGGCTAATATTGTCGTATTTAAAATGGCATCCATATCCGGGAAATCGATCTCGTCTGGAAAAATTTTTATGCTATCATAATCGGCATTATCAGAAATGATATAGCCTGAAAGGTCTATGGCTTCATCGCTATTATTGAATAGCTCGATAAATTCATTGGCATCATCATTGGTTGCAGGATCGAGCATGACTTCATTCAATACAATATTTGCCATAAGCGCTATCGGAAAGACAATAAAAGATATAATCCACAGCCTATTCATAACGGAAAGATAGAATATCTGCAATATTTCGTCAATTGAATTATGCGAAAAGATTACTCAAGCTTTGATCTTCTGACCTATTGCATTTTGTACTATGCGCGAAAATGGAAGCCGGATCTTCGGCGGAAGTTCAGAATGATTTTTCTTCAAAGTGAGATATAACCATTTATGTTCTAAAAAATTAAAAGCTGCAGAAATATCCCAGATTGGCGGAATTATCAAGGTTACTTCTTTACCAATACGTGAAAGCTCAGCAAAAAATTTATCGGGTTTATCTACATGCTCGATAGTATGAGAACAAAGCACCATATCGAATTGTCCATCATCGAAAGGCAAGTTTTCAATATCATCAATTTTTACGAAGTTTGGCACTTCGCTGTGTTTTACAATATCGGCATTTACACCACCACCATCGGTATTTCCGCAGCATATATTCAAATCCCAGCTTCGTGAATTGACTGTCCTATTTTTCAGATAACTATAGCTTATCATATTAGTGATCTTAAGAATTGCTACCAGTGCAAATATCGCAATCAAAATCCAAAGCCAGGGCATATTTGACTCCTTTTATTAAAGCTTCATAAAGCTGACGTTAAAATGCAGTTGATTTCTGTGATTTATTTAATAAGCAACTGCACTCGGCTGTAAAATAAAAAACTCGCCCAAAAAGTCAATTTAAAAAACCTCAGAAAGTCGAGACCATGCCAAATTTTGCATTCACAAGAACACCGATATCGATTCTATTGGTTCCAAAACCAATGTCATCTTCGACAAGTGAAAAGTGGCCGGTTATACGAAGCGCGAATCGAGTCTCATCGAGGCCAACTTTAGCAGAAAAATTATAATGGCTCCACTGAAGATATGTCCTTCGAAATTCGTCGAGATTGTTTTACATATAAATCGAGAAATGGCCATCGAGAAGATAATTGCCTGTTACCTTGGCTGTCTTTATTGAAAAGCTAGATTTGCCATCATCATCGAATTGGTATTGTGTTACTAACTCTCCCTCCAAAATCTATATTTTCCAGGCCTTCGTCAGATGAATACTCATCAGCTAGGTATCTGGGAGGTGCGCCGCAATTGTCATTTGGAGTTATAGTTGACTCATTCAAATATGCAAAAATAAGAACAGGAAATATAAAAATGAGCCGATATTTCATTGGTCTTCTTTTTTATTATTATCTTCAGTTTTTGTAGAATCGGCCTTTTCTTCTTCTTCGGCAGGGACTTCCATCTCATAATCGACCATTGAGAGTGCTCTTGTAGGGCATCTTTTGACACATGTCTCAGTGGCGGTGCATTTTTTGGGGTCGATTATAGGTTTATGGTCAACCATTGTGATTGCGCCTTCCGGACATACTGAAGCGCAGAGGCCGCATTTTATGCAACGTTCGTAATTCAGTTCGGCTATTTTCTTTGTTATTGTTTTTGTTTCTGGCTGCAAAGAATCAGGATCAGAAACAGAATCACCCTTTTCGGAATCCGCTACCAAAGGATTGGATAACAATACAATACCGCAAAATATCACAAATACCAATGCTGTTGTATACAAAAATGTTTTCAATTTTGCCTCCGTTCATATTCTTTTCTCGATGTCAATATAATAGAAAACTTTGATATCGTAAATATCAAATATTTGGAGGTTTGTGTTTTCTCTTTTAAAGCCATATATATAACATATATATAATACTTAATATATATACCCAAAAGGCTTTACTGATGTTTTGCCTGAAAAGTATGACAATACCCGGTAGCGCATTGTCTGGTTATTGTTTTTTGTTCTTCGAGATAAGTTTTTCCGTTACCGTCCATACAAAAAAACGATTACATAATTTCTGCCAAACAAAACACCAAAAATTACCAAAAATCCTTGAAATCCCATAAAATATCTCTATATTATTATAAGATAACATAAACATCGGGGAGTAATGATGAAAAAGTTATTATTAGTTTTGTTTATAATCTCTATTGGCTTTGGGTCTTTTAACTTCGTGGAAAAAGCCCATTTCGAGTTTGGCAATGCAATTGATGATGTAGAGCGGCATTGGTACGATGGCCGATGGATACAAGAAGTCCGAACAGGGGATAGCGTATTTCTTATGATTGATGATATTATCGACACCAATTATATCGAAGGCATATCAGATGGCGAGGTTTTGGTCTGCGGTGATTCTATTGTGGCGATAACTAAGGAGGTCGATTCATTGGACACCATTTGTTTTTTTCAAAATATCTATCCGACTGATTCTTATACAGCCGAGATGCCCGGGAAGGATTTTGCTTTTTGTATGTGGTCGGATAGTTTAGAGGAAGTGCTGTATATTAAAAATGAAGACTATAGGAGAATGCCATTTCCCGATGATTACAAAATTCAAATAATAAAGTCTTCAGATAATAGAATAATAATAGAAAAAAATCCAGCTTGGGCTTCAAACATTGAGTTTTATCCCAGTTTATCAGTTATTAGTTCATACTTCCGAAAATCTAAGGATCTCTGGTCTCCAGGTATGGGCTATTTATACTCGATAAGTGGTGATTATCATGATCGACATATGATAACTTTTCAATCATGCTCCTTAGTGTCCTATGTTTCGCTAGGTTATAGTGGTTATATCGCAAACTCTCTTTTTTGCGATGAGATAATGACACCATATCCGTCTAGACAGAGTATTGAGCGGAATACGATATATTTAGGAGAAAGTATTATTGACATTAACGGGGATGGGTTCATTGATAAACCTAGTTGGAATGTCTTTGCTTTAATAAACAAATCGTGGCATTGCCACCCTTATACGCCTTATGGGGTTGTTACAGATACTCTCTTTCAAAATATTCTCATCAATCTTACATCAGGCGATTCAGTATTCTTCGATTATAAGCACACGCAATTTTTGTTTATGGCAAATTTCTTGGATAGTTCAGCTAATTGTTTCATGCAAGATTCTGGCATATTAATTGGCGACTCATTCGAAGACTTAATATTCATCTCAACTTTCCCCGAAAATTTCGAATACGCCAGCAAAATATCCGACCTCGACAATGACGGCATCCACGAGT
>JBKHBT010000119.1:0-8770 GCA_046542255.1 Candidatus Zixiibacteriota bacterium
CCGCTATGGCAAGAACCCCTCAGCCTGCTTCGCAGGCAGCTCCCCTGACAGGGGAGCTAAGTTCTTGTAATAATACGAATTACGCAAATATCTCCCCTGCCCAGGGGAGATGTCGCGAAGCGACAGAGGGGTTTCGTAAAAATATCCTTGAAACTCCGCCTCTCGTAGGTTTGATAAAGAATCGAAGCGGAGCTTCGGAAAAAAATTGCGCTAAAAAGAAGAGCTTTGTAGCGAGTCAAGTAAAATATGAAGTTTATTTCTGTTTTCTTAAAATTAAATAAGGATTTACATTGTTTACTTAATACATAACTAAAAGTGCAAATTGAACAGGCATTTGTTTCATATGGCTTTAGAAAAGATAAAGCGCATAGCGATGCTTTCGCCTGATTCTTTCGCCGCTATGGCAAGAACCCCTCAGCCTGCTTCGCAGGCAGCTCCCCTGACAGGGGATCTAAGTTCTTGTAATAATACGAATTACGCAAATATCTCCCCTGCCCAGGGAGATGTCGCGAAGCGACAGAGGGGTTTTCCCAAAAAAAACAGCAGTATCGAACATATCTTATTTTCGCCAGTACTAGAATATCGACTATCAGAAAAAGGGCTTTTGCATAAGTCCGAGAAATATTATATTATACTTTTTGGAGGATTTGTATCTAAAATGAAATTGAAGCTTAATTGGAGGAAAGATGAAAAAGGCAATTTTGACTTTACTTATTATCAGCACTATACTCTTCGCCTATGAAGACGAATACATCCCGGGCGAGGTTCTGATCTGGATAGATAGCTCATATGAAACTGTTTGCGAAATCGATAATGATGGATTTTTAGTAACCGGTGTCGATGAAGTCGATAGGCTTAACCGCGAAATCGGTGTAGTCGATGGAAAATATATTATCCCATGGAACAAAATGGGTTCAGTTCATAAAAAGAAGAATTTCTATCTTCGAAATGCCTATAAATTTAAACTCTCTGATAAAGATGCTGATATAGTACAAATTTGTAATAGATATCGAAATCTTGAATCTGTTAAGACATCTGACCCGAACCATATCAAACCCTATGCCCGTAGGGTACCTAATGATCCTCGATTTAGCTCACAATGGCATCTCGACCAGATAAAAGCACCAGAATCATGGGATTTTACTGTCGGCGACTCATCTGTATCGGTCTGCTGCTTCGAGTCTGTTGACTGGAAACATCCCGATATCGGCCCGGTGCTCTGGCAGAATCTCGGAGAAGATGCCGATGGCGATGGCCATGTCGTAGAAAGATACTATGATTCCGAGAGGGGAGAATGGTCATATCGCTTCGACCCTGGCGATATGAATGGCATCGATGATGATTCCAATGGCTATGCAGATGATTTTATCGGATATGATTTCATAGACGACCTATGTGATTATGAACATATCCATCCCGAAGAGGATTGTAGCGATTATGATAATGACCCATTCGATGATATCGGCCATGTCGGCCATGGCACACATGTTTCCGGCACTATGACTATTGCCAGCGATAATGGCGAAGGCGTGGCATCTGTCGGCTGGGCGCCCAAGATAGCATGTCTTAGAACAGATTATACATATTACCAGCCTGCTTATAGCTCATGGCATGGCGCTCATGAAACGATGGCAACCGTAGCTGCATTTGCATATACAAATTCTATGGGAATCGATGTATATTGCCTTTCTTATGGCGGTTATTCCTATAATGGTATGGTCGCTACCGCAATGCAAAGAGCATGGGATACATGCGGCGTTGTTATCGTTGCCGCCGCTGGTAATGAGAATACTGAAGAGCTTTCCTATCCAGCATCCTATACCCATGTACTGGGTACTTCTGCAACGAATGAATCGGACTATCGTGCACCATTTTCCAACTATGGCGACCGTATAGATATTTGTGCTCCTGGAGTCAATATCTGGTCTGCTATGCCCCAGCATGATATTATTGGCGGCGATCGGACCATACCCTATGAAGGAGTCGATGGTACTTCGATGGCGGCTCCTGTTGTCGCAGGTGTGGCTGCTGTTATCAAGTCGGTTTATCCTGATTCGAGCAATCTTTTCAATTATCTGCGAATAACCGAATATGCTGATCCGATACCCGATCCGCTATACGAGGATAGAATGCTTGGCGATGGCCGCGTTAATCTATATCGATCATTATATCAACCAGTATTCCCGAAATTCGAAGCCGACTCGATTGCCATATTCCACGATCCGGCGGACGAAGATGGCAGAATCGATATCGGCGAAACAGGCTATGCCGTAATCAGCTATAGCAGCGATCCTGAATGGCAGGCATCCGGGGACCTTACGCTTACTTTATCGGCAGATACAAATGGTTTTGATTTCACTACCGAGACTATTACTTTGCCATCTATCGAAGCGGGCGAGAGCGTCAATAATTACTCGATGCCACTGGAGTTTACGCCAACAAGCGAATTCGGCTACGGAAAAACTGTTAAGTTTACTTTCACATTGGAAAGTTCGACAGGCTATTTCCGCAAGGATACATTTAAGATTCTAATCGGCTATCCGCAGGTTCTTCTATATGATCGCGATGGCGGCGAACTTAATGAGAGATTTGTGGCAGATGACCTTCAGCGCGGGCAGATTGCATATGACCATTGGGATGCCGATTCACTGGGCACAATCGATGAGGATTTTCTACTCGAGCATTATCGCACAGTTATATATATCAATGGCGACAATGAAGATACACCGATAACCGAAGATGATATTGCCGTATTTAGCGCATTTTTGGATGATGGCGGCGGAAAGAATTTCTATCTTTCCGGGCAATATACTGCCGATAGTCCGCTTATTACCGACTTTATAGAAACCTATTTCCGCACAGAACATGTCCTGGATGAAGTCGATAGCAGGTTCTGGGGAATGAATGTGGGCGGTGTTTCCGGCGATACTGTTTCTCAGGGCATGGTGTTTAATGTTACCATGGGTTCAGATTGTATGGGCCCGCAGTATTCTCTTGGCCAATGTAGAGCACTTAGCGGCGCCAGCAATTCCTTGATATACCGCGACCATCCATCTTATGCATGTGCAACAAGATACGAAAGTGCAGCATATAAGGCATATTTCAGCGAATTCTCTATTTCTGGTATGCAAGGCTCAAACCCGGGCGGAAATACAAGATACCAATTCTTGAATAATCTATTTGTATGGTTCGGAATGCCTTTCTTTGCTGTAGAAGAAAATATTACTTCGCCAGAAAAGACAGCATTATCCAGAGCTTATCCAAATCCTTTCAATAGCTCGGTAAATATCGAATTCGATACACCAATACCGACCAATGCCGAAATAACTATCTTTACAGTCGATGGTAGAGCTGTCGAGACAATCCACAGCGGAAATCTCACGGCAGGCAAGCATAACTTTATCTGGAAACCCGAGCAGATTACAAGAAGCGGAGTTTATCTCTATAGCATTCGCACTGAAAAAGAAACTACTACCGATAGGCTTCTCTACATCAAATAATATATAATTTTCAAAAGCCCTTTGATATTTATCGAAGGGCTTTTATTTGGCTTTTGTGAAAAATTTCTGGACTTTATCTCGATTGGTTTTTATGTTTAGGCATTGTATTTGATTATATTTGATATTTAATATTTGATGAAAGGTCGAAGCATGAAGAGTTTTGGAGTTTATATTACTGGAGTCGGCGGGCAAGGTATTTTGCTTGCCAGCGAGGTGCTTTCCGAGGTCGCGATGTCGGCCGGGCTGGATGTTAAAAAGTCTGAAGTACATGGTATGGCCCAGCGTGGCGGCAATGTTGTCAGCGCGGTTAAATTTGGCGAAAAAGTATCATCACCGGTTATTTCCGAGGCAGAGGCCGATGTGCTTTTGTCTTTCGAACCGATGGAGGCTCTCAGAAATCTCAAATTCGCTAATCCCAAAGGCAAAGTAATTACATCGACAAGGCAAATACCGCCTTCGACTGTTTCTTCTGGAATGGCTGATTACCCGGAAGACATCATAGAGCGAATTAAAAAGGGCTTCGATGATGCTGTCTTTATTCCAGCACTGAAGCTCGCTGTCGAAGCTGGAAGCGCAAGGGCGGTCAATATCGTATTGCTGGGCGCACTCTCTAATCATCTCGAGTTCTCCGATCAACAATGGAAAGCTGCTATAGAAAAATGGGTTCCTGCAAAGACTCTCGAGATCAATATGAAAGCCTTTGAAGCAGGTAAGGACGCTATTTAATAAAATTCTTAGCAGCAAAGAAATAACAGCTATCAAAGATCATCGATACTTAGGATGTGACAAGTAAGCAGCAATAAGTAAGGAGCGATAATGAATTGCGATAATAAATCAAAGAATCTTCAAAACTGTAATTGCTCATATGACCCATGCCCGAGAAAAGGCCTTTGCTGCGAGTGTATTGCATACCACAGGCGAATGGGCGAGCTTCCGGCCTGCTATTTCACTGAAGAAGAAGAGAGGACTTATAATCGTTCGATCGATTTTTTCGTGGCAAATCGCTCATAGATATAGACTTAAATAAACAAATATACAAAAAGCCTTCCACAAAAAAAATGGAAGGCTTTTTAATTGAAAAGGGAGGACGAATTATCGCCCCCCTGCCCCCGAATTCTATTAATCAAAAAGACTCGGTTCTTTAACTTCTTCAGGCTTTTCTTGTGTTTTTGTGTTTTCGATTTCGAAAAAAAGCTGCAGATGCTTTTCCTGCTCGGTTTCAAGCTGAAAATTATACAAATGAACAAGGCTGGTGCCCTGATATATCTTGGCAAAATGCTCCTGCGAGCGTGATAGCGTGTATATCGGGAACATCCAGATCCTATCTGCTTCGGTATTGCCCTTGATACGGATATCCCAGATATTATCGATATATTCATAATTACCTGGGTCGATTATATCGTGAATACTCGATGGTGATACTTGCTGGAAATTATCATGAGGGAAGCTGAAATATTTCTCCGGGTCATCAGCAGACTGCAATGCAAGATTTATCTCGACACCGAAAAAGAATTCCGTAGCATCGCCAATATTTCTAATCGAATAGTCGATTATTATCTGCGAATCCTCGAGAGTGATTTTTTTACGAAGATCTACCGGTGATGGTGCAGTCTTGCGGATAAAGCCTTTACGCTCCATTTCGATGAAATTCTCACCACTGTCG
This sequence comes from Candidatus Zixiibacteriota bacterium, assembly GCA_046542255.1. GTDB lineage: Bacteria > UBP14 > UBA6098 > JBKHBT01 > JBKHBT01 > JBKHBT01. The sequence continues at coordinate 5,164 of JBKHBT010000119.1, forward strand.
ATTACCTTGTATTCCTTATTGATAAAGTCGCCGAGTTCCTTATAGCTTAGGTATTGGAATTGCTCGATTGAAAGGTTTTTTTCGAGGAAATGGTCATGCGCAAATCTTCTGGGAGTCTCATCGAAATTGAAGAGGTATTGACTGTCCTGGATATCATCGATACTTTCACGCATGATAATTTGCGTCTCATCGCTCGAGCTTATGGTTGCCTTTTCTTTCTCTTTTTCATGATAGCTTTCATGATAGCGGGATAGAGTATCGGTCAGGTTTACAAAATTCTTTGTTAGAGATAACTCGCTAATTATTCCACCGGATGAAGGCTTGATCCATAGATTGATATCATTTCCACAAATCAAGGTCTCATCATATCCATCGCAATCGACATCTTTTGTTATTGTGAAGCTTTCTTTATTGCCAAGCAGGCTTTCGCATTCTAAGAGGTTTTCCCAGATTCCATTTCGAAGATGTGGCATATATAGCCCGCCAAATAAACCATGCCAGTATGCGCAATTGCATTGTGCGCTATAGAGCGCTCTTTCAGCAACTTCTTGATTTTCCTGTGCAAGGTTCGACACTTCTTTCGAAAGTCTTTTCGATACATGTAGCATTCTCTTATGCATCCAATTCGATTCTTCGTATTTGGTGAAGAAATTTCGCCAGAAGCCGCCACGGATAAATGGCTGTAGTCTTTTAAGCTTATCGGAATCTCGAAGGCCTTCCACCAGTTTGCTATAATCTATCGCCATCTTTGTTGGCAATGTCCATTCGCCCATCTCGAAATAGCTGCTTGTCGGAAGATATATTCTTCCCAATGGATCGAAATTCTCTATTATCGATGATGGTTTATGCACTTGGAGCCATTCGGAATTGTCCCGGAGTTGTTTCATGAAATTCTCAAACCATCCCTGATTCCAGACCCAGTCATGAGTATCTGGCCATAGTCCGAATTTTTCGCCATCATCGCCAAATACCAGAACCCTTTTGCCATCGTAGGTTGCGAGGCTTCTGAGGTATTCTATCGATTCTTCCGGTTTTGCAAATGGAATCATATAGCGCAGTTTCTCTGAAATCGGCATAATAGCCAGTGGAATTCCTGCATGTTCTGTAATATAGTAACCAAGAAGCTCCTTATCATCTATGCCGACCGATTTAAAATGGTAATCATCGACCATTGTGTATTTGATACCTGCCTGTCCGAGAAGCTCTGGCATCTGTGGTTCCCATATCCTTTCGGGAAGCCATGCGCCATTGGGCCTTTGCGAAAAATGATCTTCGAGAAAATCATTCATCCATTCCAATTGCTCATAGGCATCTCGCTCTGGAATAACCGATAGAACCGGCTCATAGAATCCGCCGCCAATCAGCTCGAGATTGCCATTTTCTGACAACTCTGATATAATATCGAAAACCTGCGGAGAATTATGCTCGAAATATTCGAAAAGCGGCCCGGATATGTGAAGGCCAAATGGTATATCATCAAACTGCCGCATCATATTCAACAATGGAAGATAGGCCTTTTCGAGAGCAGCCTCGAAAATCTCATCAAAATTTCCGACAGGTTGATGAAGGTGAAAAATTAATGAAAGGTTCATTCGTTTCATTGATTCTCCTTATCGTGGATTTCTCTAAATTTCGCAAGATTATCATCGGGAGCCAGAAGTATCAGTCGGTCGTTCACTCCGAGTTTCTGGTCGGGTGATGGTATAACTCTGAAATCCTGTTCCTTATCATCTACTACGGTTTTTATCGCAAGGCATTCGACACCATAACGCCTTCGCAGATTAAGCTCCGCAAGTGTTTTTCCAGCAAAGTTATATGGAGAATGTATCTCTATTATGCTGTAGCCTTCTACAATCGAGAAATGGTCTAAGATTCCTGGTTCGGTGATTGTTCTGGCCAGCCTGAGTGCAGCATCCTCTTCGGGAAATACAACCTGCGTTGCTCCCAGTAGTTTTAATATTTTGCTATGTTCTCGTGATATGCCTTTGACTATAATATTCTTAACACCAACTTCTTTCAATGACATGGTAACCATCACACTCGATTCGAGATCATCGCCTAAAGAAACCACAGCCGCATCCAAGTCGCCAATTCCCAGCTTCGATAATGCGTCCGGAGCTGTAGCATCAATCTGAATAGCTTGTGTAACGAAGCTTTGAATCATTTCAACACGAGTAGGGCTCATATCGATAGCAATAACTGGAAAACCGCGCTTCCCAAGATGTCTTGCGACACGGCTTCCAAAATTTCCCAGTCCAATAACAGCAAATTGTCTCATGATTCACCGTCCTGTTTCAAAATCTGAATAAAATCGACAAGGTACAGAATCCCAGATGTGATAGTCATCAAAACTGCTAAAATACCAATAACAAGGGCGAATTTATCGAGAGATGCCACATAGAGAATATAAGTAAACCCCCAGAAAAGCGGTGTCATCCTGGCGAAGATGTTTGTCTGCATAAGCTCGCCCATCTTAAAATATACAAAAAGCCCAAAAATTGAAATAAATAGGTCTCGCAAAAAAATAAGCGCTAAAAATAATAGTGGGAGATAGCCAAGAATGTACAGGATAAACCCCAAACCAATGACAATCAATTTATCCGAGATTGGGTCAAGGAGTGAACCCAGCCTTGTTTCTTGATTGAGCTTTCTTGCAAAATATCCATCGACAAGGTCTGTTCCCAGCATAACCGCACCTATTATAATTGGTATAGCTTTACTTGTCCCATGCTGAAGTTCAAAAAGCGACCACATCAAAAAAGGCAATAGAATAATTCTCAGAATAGTAAGGATATTAGGTACGGTATAGAGCTGATTTAATTCGATAGCTTCAGAATTATAATGTTGTAATTTTTCTTCTTTGATTTTTTTCCTAACATTATCAGACATAAAAAATAGCTTATATAGCAAATTTCTGGGAAATGAAAATAAACTCAGTTCTACTTCCCCAATATATTTCTATTTCACAGATAAATTATAGACTTTTATAAGCCCTGTCAACAGCGTATTTTATGAATTATTTGGCTGATTTTGTCTATATATAGTCTTTTAGGGCAACTACATTAATTACTTCGAGAAAAGAAAATCTAATTTGTTCTAAAAGGGGAGTTATTTGGTGATATATATATTATTCATTTCGTAATCTTTATTCTTATCAAGAATCTTAAAATCATTAAGCTCAGTAACTTTATACAAAGTTTTGGATTTTTCAAGTAGGCCCTGGAATCCAACTGTCAGGTTTTTCTTATGTGCATCTGCGGCTGCTTTGTAATTAATAGAGTCCAGTCTTAGACTAAATTTACACTTGATATTATCCAACATACCTTCAATTATTACTATATTGCTATCTGAATCTACATCTTTAGATTTTAGTTCAATGATTTTGCCATATACATCTTGTCTTAATATCTCATTATTCTTCTCTTTAACAATCTTAGTAAACATAGATAGATTATTGATTTTACTAGCATTTAGATCTTTAGCAAGAGTTGTTTTTTTTCCTTTTTTATGTTCAATTGTAAAATCTGTATCAACAAGTTCAACTTTATTGTAGAAGGTCTTTAGTTTTTGGGCTATATTGACATTTATTAATGATTTGTTTTTAATA
>JBKHBT010000120.1:0-8662 GCA_046542255.1 Candidatus Zixiibacteriota bacterium
AAGCTGATATTGTTGCAGATACAGATCTTAATTGGAAAAATATCTTAGGTGAATATTACCAACCATTTAAGATATTTATGATTATGGAGAATAAGGAACGCACGGCAGCATATAATACAAAATATGTGCAATATATTCCAATCGATATACCAATCTACTGGGTCGATCCAATGTCTATACCGATTATCCGTACACCCGGCGGCGAATTTGTCGATTTGATGAAAGGCTCCTATGACGAAGGCTCGGTTATGTACGATATGGACTCAGATGGGAAACCAGATGCATGGCTGAACCAGTCCACCTTTCAGAGAGAGCCGGATAGCCTTGTCGAAGAGATGATATATTGGAAAAACCCCTGGGATGGCCAGTATGAAGATTTCGATAGAGACGGAATTCGAGCACAGGATACTGATGGTGATGGAGTAGTAGATATCCATGACGAAGGCGACAAAATCCGCGCATATCGCACTGTCTGGCTTATCGATGAAGTTCCAGGATATGATTTCTTTGATCCTTATGTGTCATGGGAGATCTGGCTCGATCCCCCGCCACTTGTCGATATGGCTATTGGCGCATCGATTCACGAAGGCATGGGCTATCTCGGCGATCCTGGGGATGGCTACTATTACGATGGTTGGGCGAATTGGATGGAGAAGAGTGAATCTGGCGAAGTTATTATCAAAAAGCTTATTCGTAAGACAATCGACTCTTATACCGGATATGCATTTGTCGATAGCAGCTATGAAATCGGCCCCGGAGACACCGATTATGGATATGTCCCGAAGCCAAGGCAGGAATATATCGCAGTGCTAAATCTCGGTGGGCGCGAACCGACTATGACATCACCAATTCCGCCTGAAGAGGATACATTATACGGCAAAATCAGCTATGAAACCCTATGGGGAAATCATAAGACATTCCCGATTCGTACAAGCTATACATATTATACTCCGCTTCCGAATCCGCTGCAATTCGAATATATCACATGTGCCTTCCAGATTAAAGACCCAGAAACAGGCGAGCAGCTCGATTATCTTCCAGCATACGATGAAGCCGATATCGAATTCGACCTGACAGCATCTACTGAATACTCCTACTACTGGATTATGGGCGTAGGCCAGGATTTTGGCGAATATGCATGGCATGGTGATGAATGGATTCAGGAATCAACAGTCGAAGATGGCCTTGGCGATGGTGTTTTCGGTTATATGATACATGAAATACCAAAAGGCATGGGCGGATATTCGATTACTTTGCCACAAGACCCGGTTACCGAAGAATATCTCATAGATGAGATTGCTCCTGGTTTCGAACCTTTTCTACTTGACCATGACAGCGTGGGAACCGACATTGAAGTAATAGAATATCCTTTTCACTATGCTATTTTAATTCCGCAGATTCTTATGCCGCCTGCTTTAGACGATGATAATTTCGATGGCGTCGATGATTGGCTCGATGATATAGGCGATAGATTTCGTTCGCCAACGGGTTGCCTGCACGATGTCTGGCCGCCGGAGAATTGCGATTCTGCCGAGGCCATCTTTGCCAGCGACCCCTGGGATATTACTACACCGATAGAAGGCGACCTGGCGGAACCGCATGAAGGATGGTATTGGGGCGAAGATGAAACCTATGGAGATGATTTAATTGAATCTCTTGGTAAGTATAGGCTAAAAATAAATGCCCATTTCGAGGGCGATGGTAGAGAAGGCCTTGTACCGATAAATCGAGGTGTTTGGCTGGTCAATGAAGAGATCTTTGGCGGTTCGCCCTGGGTGCAGTTTTCTCATGCACAATCGGTATATGCAAAAGGCAATAATATCAAAATCCAGCGAAGCCCAACGCCGCATATGGTCAATCTTTATCCAGATTCTGTTCTTATGAGATGGCGAGTTTATGATGCCGATGAACCGCATGAATTCGATATCGGTTTCGACCCATGGATAAATGCTCAGAGCGATGGAGATGCTGTCATTGTTACACATGCTGGCGGGAAAGACCCAACCGGCCTTCTCGACCCGGAATACATATCACATGCAAGAATAGACCCAGAACATGATGCACAAATGGTTACCGCTATTCCAGATGCCGCAGAGAATCCTGCTTTAGTCGATGCCGGCTATCCCAAAACGCAGGATGGCGCTTTGCTTTCGGTAGTAATCGAGGTCAATAATAATACCGATAATGATTGGTATAATCTGACTCTGCAGCCACAGCTAGATGGACTGGGAGAAACAGAGCCATTCCTTTGGTATGCAAGCTATCCAAGGCCCCTGGTGCCGGCACATGTCGACCCTGCAACTGGCGAGGTGGTTCGTGATGGTGATGACCCCACTATTTTCCATGCCGGATGGAGATTCAATTCATCGGCTCTCGAGGTTCTCAATAAGATTGGCAATCCCGATGGTAGCGCAACGATACCAGAGCTTCTGGCATCCCGAAGAGCGTATTTCATATTCCACATGACAATCGATGCAGCACTGCCTAATGGAATCTATGAACTTCCAATCAGCATCTCTGGCTCAAGTCATCACTATACAAGCCCGCCACCAGGAGGCGGAACACCACTCGACTATGAAATCCAGAATATCAAATTCGCTATTGTCGATAAGATTGGTGGGCATACCGTATCGAATCCAGAATTTGTGATTGGCGAAGCTGTGCTCGATCATTTTGAAACCAATCTCGAGGAATATGTGGAAATCCCAGACCCGTTGTCTGCTTTTAGATGGTTCGAAGATGGCTGGCCATCGATTTCTGATTATCTATCTACTGGCGCGCCAATAGGCGGAAGTGTCTCTGGCGATCTGGTTCGGATGGATGCTCCATATACGAATTTCCCACCATCGCCCGAACAGACAGAATTCTACTATGGAGTTATGTCCAGCGTAGATGCTCCATATGGCACAGATTGGCTTCCGCTCGATGACGGTGCAGAATTCAGTTTCGATGATGTCAGTGGATTAGGTAGAACAATTAATAGCCCGATTATCGCAGTCGAGGCGCGCGGTTCGCAGCTTTCAATTATGAAAAATGTATCCGAAGTCAATGGCGAAAATGTCGATATGGATAACTTTGTCCTCTCAGAAGGCGATAATCAGATGACTATTTCGATGCGATGCGCCAACCTTGGCAATGATATAGCAAGAAATATCACTTTTTATGCAGTACTCGGCGAAGATGCAGAGTATTTCAATACTGATCCTCGCTATGATTTCTCACAAAGTGGGGATACTCTCATCTGGAATAATCCATTTGAGATTTTCCCGGGCGCATCTCGTAAGGTTGATGTCGAACTTACCGTAAATCGCGATGATAGCTACGATAGGGTTGATATAATGTATGCGTTTATATCGGAATTTCAGGATGAAGACTCCGAAACTGCGCCATTATACCGCGAAATGGACCCTGATACAATAAGCTATGCCTGCGATTTTGTGCTAATCGATGAATATCTCGGCACAGACATTCCGCTTCGGGATATTCAAATCGGTGATGTGGTCAATATTTCTGCTAATGTGCATTTTAGTGGAAATATGAAGGTAGAGAATATCCCGGTTAAGCTATATGAAAATGAAACGGAAATAGGCGAGGCCATTATACCAGAGCTTTCACCAGAAGACTCCACAGCAATAGTCGATTTTTCATTCGATGTCAGCGGCTTGTATCATAGATTGTTCTTTAAAGTCGACCCGGATGGTGCGATTCAGGAAGCGGATGAAAAAAATAACACTGCTCAAATGGAAATCGTAACAGGCTCCGGCAAGCCTTTAGAAGATATTCTCGCTTATCCTTCGCCTTTCAAGGATTATACCGAATTCACCTATGTAGTAACAAGAAAGCTCGAAAAAGTCGAATTGAAGGTCTTTACTGTAAATGGCAGGCTTGTTAAAGATTTCGGAGAGGTCGAATACGATCCTAATATGGGATATAATTATCATCCATGGGATGGTAAAGATGATGAGGGCGATGAAATCGGAAATGGTACTTATATCTACAAGCTCTATGCCCAGGACACAGAAGGCGAAAGCTATGAATATATTGAAAGAATTGTCCGTATGAGATAAAATCTGTAAAAAAAAAGAGAGATTGCTAAAGGGGTACCTTTAAGGTATCCCTTTATTTTTTTTAAGATATCCTTGCAAAATTGCTAAAAATATTGCATATTGTTTTTGTATTATATAGTAAACGGAGAAATAATGAAAAAAATATTTCTGCTAATAGTCATTACAATGACCTGTTTTGGCGATTATGCATCTATCTGGCAGAATATTCAGGAAGATGTCCTTCAGAATGATCTGGATGGTATCGAAGTTTTTGTCAGTAGAGAAGAAATCACAAAAGGTACAAAAATCGCAAATTGGCGTGGAAGCCACAAAGCGCCGATAGATGGCTATTTCTTTTTCATAGATAAATTTCCTGAAGCAAACTGGGAACATCCCTGTTTGTATGTTTTTGCAAATAAGCAAAAAATTGAGATAGTAGAGGAACTTGCTCCGCCATATATACTAGAAGATATGATAGAAATTGTTGACCATGATTGGAGTAGGCGCAACTACCATAAAGCACCGCGTACTGTATTTTCAGTTCCTCGGCCGGCTCGCTCGATGGACCTGGATAATTGCTGGGCGGTTCTCATATCAGGTGGTGGTTCGATTAGTTCTAATTATGCGAGATACTATAATGATATCGTTTTCATCTATGAAACATTGATCGGCTATGGCTATCATGATGACCATATCATCGTGCTATTTGCAGACGGAACAGACCCGTCCCCCGACCAGCCCGGCGGTATAAACTCGAACCCAGATTTAGATGGCGATGGCGATGATGATATCCAATTTGCTACAACCCTGGAGAATTTGAATACAGTTTTCTCCACGCTCGCCAGCATACTTACTCACGAAGACCAATTGTTCATATATTCGACAGATCATGGCGGTGGAGGTGGCGAGGATGATTGGGATGTCTATCTTGTAGGCTGGGGCGAGAATATCGATGATTACATTTTTGCTGCTATGATTGAAGATATCGATTGCTCATCTATCATTATTACTATGGAGCAATGTTATAGCGGCGGCTTTTTAGACGATCTTGCTGGCGATGGAAGAGTCATAGCTACTGCTTGCCGTTATGATGAAGTTTCATGGTCGGGTGTCGAGCATTCAGAATATGACGAATTCGTCTATCACTGGACATCGGGAGTCAATGGCGAGACGCCATTTGGAGAAACCACAGATGCCGATTACAATGAAGATGGCTATATATCGATGGAAGAAGCTTTTATATATGCAGAAGCAAATGACGCTGCCAGAGAAACACCACAATATAGCTCGATGCCAGAAGATTTCGGTAGCTATACTTTTCTCTTCGGAAGCATTTCTTCAGAGCCTTATATTATAAAAAATAGCGATATTTGGGGCGAAATCACCGGAGATGGCGATGATATTCCTGACCCGGGGGAGATTTTCTATTATATTCCCGGCCTAATGAATATAGGTACCGATGCTATTGATGTGAGCCTGACATTATCATCAGATTGTCCGCATATCGAGATTCTGGATAACAATATAGAATGGCATGAGTTAGCCGCCTATGACACAACTGTGTGGTATTCTGACAGCTTTAAGGTCTCTATATTGCCCACTGCCGATTATGGCGATAGTTTTCAATTTTCAATAGATTTATTAGAAGCTTCTGGATATGCAAATGAATACTCGATATTTCAAAAAATTCACAGGCCATCTGTCATGCACACAAATTCAATAATAGTAGATGCCGATGGTGATGACGATGGCTTTGTCGATCCTGGTGAAAGAGTAAATATGTTTGTGTTTCTCAGGAATAATAGCCTTCAAGAAATCATAGCACTCAATTCGACAATAACAAGTAGCGATGCAAATATTACTATTCATGAAAATGCAACTGTTTTCGGAGATCTATTCCCGGGTAATGAACTGCCATCGATAATGCCTATCGAATTCACACTATCTGCATCGGCAATGCCTTATTCGATTCTTGAATTTGATATGATCCTATCCGGTGCATCGGGATTTTCAGATACTATTGATATTAATATTCAGGCATCCAGCCAATTTACATATCCTAATACCGAAAGTGAAGAGCTTTGGGATATCGATGGTTGGAATCGGACGTATTTCAGGCAGATTAAGGGCGATTTTGCATGGTACTGTGGAAATGAAGACATTTATCGCTATTCTGATTATGCCAACAATAAATTGACTTCAGCGTTTGCAGTTTTAATACCGGAATCGCCGATTCTTATCTATTCGGAATTTTTGGCAGTCGAGCCTGGTTATGATTATGCAAGAGTTAAATATTCAACAGATGGATATTCTTTTCATACCGTTTCAGAAAAAGCGAAATACACACCGCCATGGCAGACACATATCGTAGATTTATCCGAAATAGATAGCGAGGAAGCCTATATTAGGTTCGAATTTGAATCAGACGGTGGAGTCCATAGCGAGGGATGGTATATCGATAATATCAGTGTCCAGAGCGATCCGGGACGTGGTCTATTTGGCGGCCATTCTGTCCAGCCTTACGGCCTGTCAGGTGATTTATTCAAATTCCGAGTTACATGGTATGATTCTTCCGGCGCAATGCCGGAGATTTATAATTTGGTAATAGGAGATTCTGAATATCCAATGGAGCCACTCGGATTCGATGCTTCAAAAGGCATTACATATCAGGCAAGTATTAATCTTTATGCATCTGATATAGCAGATTTCGAATTCCATTTCGATGAACTTGTAATTGGGCCTTTTGAAGGACCGAGAATTCTTGCCAGCGAAGAGATTATAACCATTTCATCCGATCCATCGGCTTTTACTCATTCGGGAACGGTCGATGAATGGGATTGGGGCATACCTACTGGCTTACCAGCCTCTGGAGCGCCTGTTCCCGGGAATGTCTGGGCAACAGAATTAACAGGCAATTACCAAAATTTGATGCAATGTAGACTTCAAAGCCCTTCTATCGATATCAGCGATATGATTAATCCATACATTATAGTAAAGCAATGGTATCGCTTCAATGAAATCAGCTCTGGAAGTGTTCTCGCTGGCGCTGGAAATGTAAAATTCCAATCTACATCCATGGCTGAACCTTATGTGCTTATGCCTGTCGAAGGATATGATTGTGTTACTACAGTCAACAATTTCCAGATACCTGGCGAGGATGGTTTTGGCGGTTATAGTAATGGTAGTTTCTGGCATTCTGAGATTTTTAGTCTTCTGCCTATTGATGATGAAAGTTTCAACCTAATATTCGATGCAGGAGGTAGAAGCGCTTATAGCGGAGAAATGGGATGGTATGTGTCTGATATCCACATAATAGATGCCATGGGACTTAATATTGGAGAAGAGTTCAATGGAAAACCGGATATTATGAAATTTGCTCTTAGTCCTAATCCATTTAATTCTGCAATAAAAATAACTTTGAGCGGCCGGGGGCAGAGCAATTCGAACATCATAAAGTTTTTAATATACGATATCAAAGGTAATCTAATAGATGCGATTTTGAGCAACTCATCCCAGGCCATCTGGCAACCAAAGAATATCCAAAGTGGAATATATCTCATAAGCACGTCAATCGGTGGAGAGAAGTATACCCAAAAAGCGATTTACCTAAAATAAAAAAGACCCCTTTTCACAAAAAAAGGAGTCCTCTTTATTAAATTTTGAATACTTTCGGTTAAACCGAATTTAGCTCTCTTTTTTAGTAGAGCTTTCTTTTGCCTTCGCTTTTTTCGCCGCTTTGGCTTTGGCCTTTTTCTCTTCGAGCTTTTTCATCACCTTTTCGGTTTTGGCTGGATTCGAAGGTTCAGGCAAAGCCTTTCCAGATGCTCTGTCCAAGATTGCCTTAGTCGGGCATTTTGCCACACAGATGCCACAATTAATACATTTGTCATAATTGATTTTCGCGAGATTATTCTCGAATTCTATGGCATCGGCAGGGCAATTTTTGACACATAGACGGCAGCCGATACATCCTACAGAACAGACGCTTTTTACGTCTTTGCCTTTCCAGGTAGAATTGCATCCTATATGTACCTTTTTCTTATAAGGCACAAGCTGCATAACATCTTTGGGGCAAACCTGAATACAGACTCCGCAGGCGGTACATTTTTCATAATCGACTACCGGAAGTCCGTTTTCCATTTTGATAGCATCGAATGGGCAAGCATCTGCGCAAGAGCCTAGTCCGAGGCAAGCAAACATACATGCCTTTGGCCCTCCGGCTACAGAATTGGCATGCCTACAATCTTCGATTCCATCATATTTGTAAGAAACAGAAGCATTCTCACCGCCATGGCAGATGCAAATAGCCACCTGTTTGGCAGTAGAACCTACTTCTTTTCCTAAAATATCAGCAATTTTCTCGGCAACTTCTTTACCGCCGGGTGTGCAGCCAGTAATTGGCGCTTCACCCTTTACAACAGCTTTGGCAAAGCCACTGCATCCGGGATACCCACATGCGCCGCAATTTGCTGATGGAAGTACTTCTTCGACCTTTGAAACTCGAGGATCGACCTTGACTGCAAATTTCTTAACAGCAATGCCAAGTCCAGTACCGAATAAAAATGCGAAGGCTCCAAGTTCTATTACGCTTCCTAGTATCGTGTAATCCATAGTGC
>JBKHBT010000121.1:0-8486 GCA_046542255.1 Candidatus Zixiibacteriota bacterium
CACTTTCAGCGCAATTTATTCGGCAAAAATTCGAGATTGACAGAAAGTTCAAAAAATTTGTATCGATTGTCGATGCGACTTCAATGCCCTTCGGCGGAACCGGATCGAATTGGGCAAAAGCAGGTTCACAGCGCAGCGAAGCAAAAGCACATTGCCAGATTGATGCTAGTAGAGTTTTGCCCAGCAAAACTCTTTGGTAGTTTCCTTCGGAAACTACACGCGGTAAGTCCTTAGACATGGTGGTTACGGGTGCTTCGGTCCACGATAGCAATGCTTTCAAAAAACTCAACCTCGGCAAGACTGAACTTCTGCTTATGGATCGCGCTTATTACGGTTTCAAACTCTGGAATGACCTGTATTTACAACAAATCTTTTTCATCACAAGAGCAAAAAAGGGCTTTCGATTTGAAATAATTAGCAAACGCCCAGGACGCAGGCCAAAAGGGGTCATTGAAGACCAGAAAATGCGCTGTTCCGCATTGTCATACTTTTCAGGCTAAAACATCAGTAAAGCTTTTGGGTATATATATTAAGTATTATATAAATGTTATATATATGGCTTTAAAAGAGATAATAAGCCATTTGAATTACTGTATGGCGTATTCAAAATTTTGACAATTGCAGTTCTCGCGCTTTCTTGTAAGAATAATCTTAATTTCTCGACAATTGGTATTATCTCATTGATATAGCTAATTCATACCATGATTTTAATATAACTCAACTTAGTTAGCTTAGATCAGAACGTCAAATTTGGCTTTACATATTATTTTATTCATTATATATTGTACAAAGGAGAAGAATCTATGCACAATACTAATGAAGAAATAAAAAGCCTAAAAAAACAAGTGAAAGATGCACCTAATGATTCTTTTAAGGTGAAATCATTACTCGAGATTGCTCGATATTATTTAAACGATAATATAGAGAAATCCCGGCTCTATGCCGAAAGAGCCATGAAAACAACTCTTTTATTGGATAATGCTGATGATGAGAAAGAAAAAAATTTAGCAGATGTTTGGCGCTATTTGGGTACCATATATACCTTTGTACCAGACTATACGAAAGCACTCAAGTTTAATAAATTAGCATTAGATTACTTTTCAAAAACGGATGATGAGCATAAAATAGCAAGAATTCTTAGTTCGATTGGTAATATCTATATTTACCTCTATGACCAAGATATGGCTTTAGAGTATCATGAAAAGGCATTGGAGGCTTATCGAAGATTAGATAGCAAGAATGATATTATTTCCACTATGAATAATGTTTCTGCAATTCACGGACAAATCGGACATAAAAACCTTGCTATTTCATACGCTAAAGAAGGTATAAAGATAGCAAAAGAAATTGGCCATGAAAATCATTTAGCGTCTCTTTATTTAACCTTGGCGCATGAATATCAATATACTGGACACCAGCAAAAAGCATTAAAACTCTACATGGATGCTTATGAAATTATTAAGAGACACAAAAAAATTCATAGTCTTGCAGTAGTTACTCAGAATATCGGCACTCTCTATTCAGAGATCGGTGAAAATGATAAGGCTATGGAATATCTCGAAATCTCTTTAGAATATGCCAATGAAAGCGAAGTCAAAAGCTATATTACTGCCGCCAAGGAAGTTATGGGTATAACTTATATGAATATGGGACAATTCGATAAGGCCGAAGAACTCTTCAATGAAACTCTAGAATTGATAAAGAAATTTCATTTGGACAAATTTGCAACATTATATGAAGATTTTGCAAATTTATATGAAAAAAAGAAAGACTATAAAAAGGCATATCAATATTTCAAGAGATATTATAACCAAAAAGAGAAGGTATTTAAAGAAAATCTAAATGAGAAAATAGCCAATATAAAAATTAAATTTGACATGGAAAAACAGGAGCAAAAAGCCAAATTTGCCAAAATGGAATCGGACCTTCTCAAATCAAAAAACAATGAACTAAAAAAAATTAATCAAAAGCTCGAAGACGCAAATAAAGAAATCTCTCAAAAGCAAGATGAACTAACTGATATGAATATGAAATTACAAAGTCTTGCCAATAATCGAAAATCCATACTGCTGAATATTATAGATGATATTAATGCTATCATAATTTTTATAAGTGCTACCGATGATTTTATAATCGCTAATCAATTTGCTGAAAATATCGCCGAGAAGCTTTTTCCAAAGATTCCATTAAAAGAGAAATTTAGAAAACTTCATACGATACTAATAAGTAATAAAAATAGTAAATACATTGAGATAGTAAAATATTTTGGGAAAACATATATCAAAATCAAGTTCAAAAATCCGATCATCACAGATTATATCGTTAGTTCTGTAAAAACCGAAGAAGGTGAAGACATTGGTGAATTGCTATATTGCAAGGATCTTTCTGAATTTATTGAAAATCAAGTCAAACTAGAAAAATTCCAAAAAGATATTCAAAGAGATAGTGAGATATTGAGTAGAAAAAATATTGCCCTTAATGAAATCCTAAGCCATATAGAAAAAGAAAAAAACATTCAAAAAGAAAGCATAAAAAAGAAAATAGATATGGTAATTATGCCGCTTCTTCTAAGAATTCAGAATTCTAATGATCCCTCCGAAGAACTTATCAGGGTTCTTAGAAATAATATCAGCAGCCTTGTTTCTGCAGATGGCAAACTTTACGAAACCTATAAAAATCTTTCAAGTAGAGAAATTGAAATCTGTAATATGATTAAAAATGGAATGTCATCCAAAGAGATTTCAATAGATCTTAATATTGAGGCATCAACCGTAGATCGCCATAGAAGCCGGATCAGAAAGAAACTTGGAATCTCCGGCAAAAAAATAAACCTTCCCAATTATCTAAAAAATAATACATAAACGCAATTCGCATTTTACTCTAAGTTTATATTCTGCAATGTCATAAGCATTGATTCCGACAATTTGATGTACAATTCTTTGCTTAATCTTGTCATATTGCGCGATTTTTTGATAATGTGTATTTTTCTGACAACTTCAACAAGGAGAAAAAATGAGAAAGCACATTTCAACCTTGATTTTGTGTATAATTGTATCTTTTCTTTTCGCAGAGATACCATCATACATAAACTATCAGGGAAAAGTCACCGATTCCGATGGAATCGGAATCACAAATGAACTGGATATTCAAGCTTCAATCTATGATGTCGAAACAGGCGGAACATCGCTTTGGGATGAAACTCATACCGATGTCGATATCCGAAAAGGCATGTTTGCTATCATGTTGGGAAGCATAAACCCTATCGATATTGATTTCGGAAGGCAATTATATCTCGAGCTTACGATCGATGGCGATGTTTTGAGTCCAAGAATCCTATTGGCAAGCGAAGCTTATGCATTTCATGCAAAAGTAGCCGATTCGCTTGCAGGCCATAGCGCCGATGAAGACGATATAACCGATAATAATATTGGAGAACTTGCAAATGTGGACCTTGAAGGTCTGGAAATTGGCCAAACAATCGTCTGGGACGGCACAAATTGGCTTCCCGGCGATGCAAGTGTGGAAGGCGGATATAATACATATTTTTACTTTAATGATGGAACAAATGAACTTACCATAACCGATGGCGATGGAAGCTTGATCGCAAATATTAATAATGAAGCAGATGACCTTTCAAATAATGTCCTTGATGATCTTATGGATGTTCATATCGACAGCCTGAATGCTGGCCGTGTCCTTGTCTATAATGGTTCGCATTGGGTTCCCGGCGATCCATCATCGGCTACCGATAATCAAATCGATACAGAGGTACCAACCTCATTGACAGGTGATTTTGAATTTGCTACAAGTGCGACAAATGTACATCAGGCAATTGATGATTTAGATCAAGCTATTGGCAACCTCGATGATGGTGACCCGGTTACAACAAGAGTGAGTTGGTATGATATATCATCGAAACCGCCCGGTTTTGCCGATGATGAAGATGCTGTCGATTATATAGCTACTGTGAATTATTCCGATGCCACCAATCAACTTGTGATAACTGACGGTGGCGGCGCACATTCCACAACCATAGACAATGAAGCAGACGATTTGACCGATAATAATATCGGCGATATCGGCAATGTATCCGAAGATGATGTAGAATATGGTAATATATTGCAATATACTGCAACAGGTTGGGTCTCGCAGAACCAGACCGATGGACAGGTTGATCTTTCGGCAACTGGTGATTTCGAGCTTATTGGCTCTGAGAGCCAAGTTCACGGCGCGCTGGACTATCTCGATAACGCTATCTATAGCCTAAATGACCACGATACAACAACAACAGCAATCAGCTGGGCAGATATCAGAACCAAACCCGATGGGTTCCGCGATAATGTCGACAATGTAGATGATGCCGATCATATTGTTGGAAATGAATATATTACATCAGCATCATGGAATGAAACCGCAAATGAAATCACAATTTCCGATGAAGGCGATGACCATATTGTAGAGCTAACAGGATTTTCCGAAGAAGGCCATGTCCATCAGGATCTTATAGACGGCGATGGAATTGTTGGAGGAGTCTATAACGGCTCAACCGAAACAACATGGGACATCCTTCCAGGCCGAGGCCTTGAGATTTTCGAGGATTCTGTCAGGCTGTCGGATGATTTCCATAATGGCCAGGCCTATGAGGGCCTATTTATAAGCACAGCCGATACTGCCGAAGGCGATATTGCTGGCAATTTCCCGGATTTAACCGTCCGCGGTATTCAGGGTAATCCTGTATCCGATGATGAACCATCATTCGGAAGCCTTATCGCATGGGACGGCGCAGAATGGGGCTACACCACGTCATCGCTTATGTGGGGCGACTCATCCAATTTCATAAAACCCCTTTCAGAAGACTGCTCACCGATAAAAATCTATGACATAGCAGATTCCTTCATGGTGAAACTCGAGCATTCTGATGACTCATCGAGTGGAAAATGGTATGGCCTGAAATTAAAGCGCGAGGGCCATGTAAGCTCGAAAGGCTATGGTATCTATTCCGAAGTTGGATCCTATGCCGACCTTGGCGCAGATACGACTGTATCTGAATTCTGGGGAGTCTATGGAAAAGCGCAATATGGCAAAAGAAATTACGGAGTCTATGGTATCGCCAATGATGTTGGCCTCGATTGTCTCGGTTATGGGGTTTATGGTGAAGGACAAACCGCTGGCGGGCAATTTATAGCTCCTGAACCTGATGGTATAGGTGTAATAAGCGAAGGTATTTCTTATGGCGGAATTTTTGAAGGTACTGGCTCCAATAGTATTGGTATTCAGGCAAGCGGTTCAGATTATGGCGCAGTTATTATAGGCCCTGAAAATGATGGTGAAAATGCCGTACTGAAAATACAAAATGATGCTGATACAATGCTTATAGATGCCGATGAAATTGTCAGCAATGGTACACTATATTTACAAAATGACGAACCAAACAAAGTTGCAATTGGAGTGATCGGTGGAGATGCAAGAACCGCTTTACATGCTAAAGGAGGCTTTGCTTTAGGTGAACGTGATGCAATTACTGATGATTACTCATTCCATAATTCAATACAACTTGCTACAACAACCATAGATGACGACCCCGGGGATTTTGACGATCATACCGGCCTTCTAATGTATGCCGACCTCGATAGCTTATATGGCACCGGAAATGTAAATTTCCATATTGCGGAAGATTGGAGGGAATATATCGATGAGCCAGCTCTTTCGATAAGCCAGAGTAAATCCTACCTCAGCGGTAAGCTTGGCGTAGGAACCAACTCTCCAGACGGGCAATTACATGTGCAAGCTCCTAATCCGGGAGTTGAAGATCAAGCTTTTCTTTATTATAGCACTCTTCATACTTTAGCTCCAGGAGACATGCTATGGCAGTCATTTATTGCTGGTTTATCTGGATATCTTGTTGGAGTTACTTTGCAATGTGAAGCGGATAGTGATAGTATCACATTCAGGATTACCGATGAAACCGCTGGGGGCGAAACTGTCGCAGAAAGAGATATGTTCTTTGAAGAATTGACTAGGGGAATGCATTATATAGAATTTCCACACGGAATACCAATGACCGCTGGTAGAACTTATAAACTCCATATCATCAATCAACCGTCTTCGCCCCATAATTTTCTTGTTGGTATATGTAATCCGGGTGGGTATGATGATGGAGAATGCTCTTTAGGTTCGTCGTATGACTTACTCTTTGCAACCTATGTAGCCGATAATCCATCAGGCAATTTTGTTGTTACTGAAGATGCCAAAGTTGGTATCGGAACTAAATCTCCCGAAGCAAATCTCGAAGTTTATGGTACGGTCAGTCTTTTTGACAATCCTGAAGAAATTGAAACTGAAACAGAATATTATGCAGAAACTGATGGATTTATTGTAGTTGCAGGTCAACACATCATTCAGTTGGTCATACTTGCAGATACACATGCAGGTTTGTCTTTTCCTGACGATATATGGTCTGTTCTTCATGATGGGACTTCTACCTCAAAAAGCCTATCATGCCCAATACCTAAGGGATATTACTTTCAAGTAACTGCAACGGGAAGTTCTATAGATTGGTTCAATAAAAAATGGATACCAATGGGCAAAAAATAACTTATTAATAAATGATTAATCAGGAGATAAAATGAAAATCATAAAATGGTTGTTAATATGTTTAACACTTATATTGCCGGCTTTTGCCTTTGGTATCGATTTCGACGAGGCAAAAGCTTCAGGCGAGATATTGCTTCTATATTCGCATATCTCACCTTTCGGCGATATAATCCATAGCGAGATTATCCCTATGGTGGAATTCGAGGATGGCATCTATCGTCCGGGGAGCGAGCTGGTAGATATCGATATGTCGATAGATACCGAAGAATGGAATATGAGCGATCTGATTCATAATGGTGAATCGATGGGCTTTTCGGATAATGATTGGAAAACTACAATCGAATCGGGTTGGGAATCGCCCGGCCTGGTCTTATCCAGAGAAGATGGCTCTCATATTATTCTTAATTTGGCTATAAATATCGATGGCGAGACCATGCCAGTAGGGCACACTAAGATTGAGATTAAAGAAATCTACGATAGAGAAGCATCGGATTTCTCAAGCGGCATTCTGTATGAGAATATTCTTCGTTCCGAGATGTCGAGAATATCGATTACGAGCCATCTTATCATAGTTTACAAAGATGGTTCAATAGACATAGCTATCTCCGAAAATCCGATAGAGTATTCTTCGCAAAGCCTATACAAAATTTCGGATATCGAAGAAGATAGATGGCTTGGCCTATCACATAGTGGCACAATAGCAGCAAAAGGCTCGATTATTGGCAATAGCCTTTTTGCAAATTTATATATCGCTGGCAAAAATAATCTCAGCGGTGATAATCTCGTGCCGGGCTTGTCCGGGTATGAGCTGCCGATTTCAAATTCGATTCAATTTACGGGAATCGAATATGCCGGTGGCATTCCATCAGGATTTAACGAGAACTATGAATTTGGAATTAGTAAGACTGAAGATTTTGTAAAGACGATTAAAGAGAACCACCTTGTTCAAAATATCAGGCGTTTTGCAGGCGATTATGAGATTTCTGCTATTGCCAGAGAAATAATCGGCCTCGATGATTCCGGCGATAGTGATGGTGATGGCCTGCCGGATTATTATGAACTCCTTATTGCATCAGACCCACTGGATTCACACACCGAAGACTTCGAATTCAATGACTATGAAGCTTATGTCAAGCGCGGGATGCTTCCGCCGGTGAACAGCCGCGTGAATTCCCATCCTGATAGCTTGCCCAAACCAAAGCTATACCCCGGTGATATCACACCAAATTCTTTCATGTACAGAGCAGTCCGCCGCGCGCCAAATGTACCAATTTCCATAAAATATGATAATTTGATATGGCGCGGAGAGAGAGACAGTGCCGAGGTAATAAGAAAGCGAGCGATTCAAATGTACATCTATCGCCGGTATGGCGAGGATGCACTTATCGCTTATGAAGAAGCCAATCGCGACCAGCCTGTTTTGATGCGTTTTGTCGAAGACTGGCCAGAATGGTACGGCGATACCGATACAGACCTCGATGGTATCCCGGATGACTTAGAGGACCGAGGTTGGCTTTTCGGCGGCCTGAACTTCGATGATTATGGTACCCATTACTGGGATAGATTGAACCTTCTGGCAACACTTTTCCCCGCTGGATATGAAGGTATTGTTATTGCAAGCTATATTTACTATGATCCGACTCTTGACATCAATTGCATCTCAACCAATAGTGAGATGTTCGACACAGACGGCGATGGCCTCGATGATTATTTTGAATATCTCTGGCATAGCTGTCCGCTTCTGAAGAAATCCGATTGGTCTTCATCAGCCTGTGATGACCATGCCAAAGTCTATGAGCATTTCACGGCGCCACGCCCGGATTGGATCGCCGATTTTCAGGATTTGGATGATGATGGCCTTCCCAATGGCGTGGAATGGTATTTTATGATGG
>JBKHBT010000122.1:0-8452 GCA_046542255.1 Candidatus Zixiibacteriota bacterium
AATGGCCTGAAACGGAAATTCGATATTGATAAGTATGCAGCGAAATACAACAGCCGATAAATAAAAGTAGAGGCACGAAGAAAAAAAGCTGCGAATTGATAACCGAAATAATCTATACGGATATTGGCGAATTGCAATTATTTCGTTTAAGAAAACCCCTCTGTCGCTTTGCGACATCTCCCCTGAGCAGGGAAGATATTTGCGTAAACACCAATAATACAATAACTTAGCTGCCATGGCAAGGGATCTGCTTGCGAAACAGGCTGAGGGTTTTCTTCAACTCTGGTTTTTATGGCAAAATATTGAAGCTGATTTACCCAATTAAATATTCATTACCGAATAGAATCAAAAGTCTTCGGGAAGCTACTAATAATCAAAAGAAAGCCTCCCGCAATGCGGAAGGCCATTTTCTTCACCTCAAGAATACCTCTTTTAAAGCCGTATATATAAAATATATATAATACTTAATATATAGCAAAAGGCTTTACTGATGTTTTAGCCTGAAAAGTATGACAATGCGGAACAGCGCATTGTCTGAATCTAAACAAATTTATTATACTACAGCCTCTTCACGAAGTTTATTGAAAGCTTCGTCAATCTGCTTTCTGATTTCACCGAATTTTTCATCGATTTCATCTTCGGGTATATTCTTGGCTCTACCGATATCTTCTCGAATCGGCATATTTTCGATTTTGCTAAATTGGACGCCGGCATCGATCGCCTCTTCAGCCACATCGCCGAAATAAAGCAATAATGCCAGAAGCTTGACCTGCTTTTCCATCGAGCAGTATGTATCTACGGCATGGAAAGCATGTTGCTGCAAGAAATCTTCGCGAATCGAACGTGCTATAATAAGCGTGAGCCTATCAGAAACCGGTAATGATTCCGCTCCGACCAATCGGACAAATTCACGCAATTCGGTTTCTTCCTGTAATAGCTTCATGGCACGGTCGCGATTTTCGATGAATTCTTCGCCAAATTTATCCACAAACCAGTCATTAACATTATTGGTGTAGAGTGTATATGACCTGATCCATGAAATGGATGGGAAATGCCTTTGGTCTGCGAGCTTATCATCGAGCGACCAGAAAACTCTGACCACACGTAGCGTATTCTGCACCACAGGGTCTGAAAGGTCTCCCCCCGGCGGCGATACAGCGCCAACCAATGTAAGCTGGCCCTGCGATTCCTCCTTGCCAAGATTCACAACATCGCCAGAACGTTCGTAAAATTCGGCAAGCGATCTACCAAGATATGCAGGATACCCTTCTTCGCCTGGCATTTCTTCTAATCTGCCAGAGATTTCACGAAGTGCTTCAGCCCAACGCGAAGTAGAATCTGCCATAAGTGCCACCGAATACCCCATATCACGGAAATATTCCGCAATCGTAATTCCAGTGTAAATCGATGCGCTTCTGGCTGCTACTGGCATATTAGATGTATTAGCGATAAGAACAGTCCTTTTCATAAGTGGATAGCCAGATTTCGGGTCTTCCAATTCCGGGAATTCGATGAGCACATCGGTCATTTCATTACCACGTTCACCGCAGCCGACATATACAATGATGTCCGCATCTGCCCATTTTGCAAGCTGATGCTGCACCACCGTTTTGCCTGAGCCAAATGGGCCTGGTACGCAGGCTGTTCCACCCTTGGTTACTGTAAAAAATGTATCGATAACTCTTTGTCCAGTAACCAAAGGTACTTGCGGCAGAAGCTTCTTTTTGATAGGCCTTGCCTGTCTGACTGGCCATCTTTGTATCATATCCAATTCGATTTCTTTGCCGTCTTCAGTTTGCAAAACCGCAATAATATCTTCGATTTTGTATTTGCCCTTATCAACGATACTCTTGACTTTTCCAGAGACTCCAGGAGGTACCATTACTTTGTGCAATACAACCGGGCTTTCCTGTACTGTGCATATTGTATCGCCGGTAGTTACTTCATCACCGGTTTTTATCTTTGGCTCGATTTCCCATTGTTTTTCTCTATCGAGTGCATTGGCAGTAATACCACGTGTAATATAATCTCCTGCCTTTTCGGCAATCACATCCAGTGGCCTTTGAATTCCGTCATATATCGATTCGATAAGCCCGGGGCCTAATTCTACTGATAGGGGATGGTCTGTCATATAGACAGGCGCACCAATTCCCATTCCACCAGTTTCTTCGTAAACCTGAATCGAGGCAGTATCGCCTGCAAGTTCGATGATCTCGCCGACCAGCCGATCCTCGGATACGAAGACCATGTCAAACATCTTGCCGCCCTGCATATTGTCGGCGACGACAAGAGGCCCGGATACCTTTACAATTCTTCCAGTCTTCACTATTTATCCTCCATTGAATTTATTATCATATATTATTCTTCTTCAGCCATAATATCTCGTCCCGCCGCACGTTTCAATGTCTCGCGGACTATGGATTCGGCAAGTCCCTTGCTTCCTTTGATCTCGGGAATCAGAATAATCGATGGCAAATATGAATATGAAAAACGGTCGAGTATCTCATCGAGTTTTTCGGCAAATCGCTCGGTAATAAAGATTGCACCATATTCACCGGATTTTATCCATTGCAAAAGCGTCTTGCGCATGTCCTTTATATCATCGGATTCTTCATTCTCGATTTCGAAAGTATCGATTCCAAGAGCCGAAAATATCTCGCTCGAAAGGGGATCGCCCATCATACCTAATTTATAAGAGGACATAAGAAACCGTCCTTTCTATATGCTCTTTTTCGAGATTGCCGCTTTTCACGCGAATAAGTGTACGAAGCGTATCTATTTCGATGCGCTTTTTCTCGAAATAGGCAACCAAAACCTCCAAGCCAAATGCCGAATAAATCGATTGCATAAGATATGAAATGCGCTTTGAGAGAAAGTAATTACTCAAAGGAAGCATATCTTCATCGGATAATGAATCACCAACAGCATCCTGAAGAGGCTTGCCATATTTGGTATGGATAAATCTATTGACCAGGCCCGACCGGTCTGTTTCCCAGAGTGAATATAGAAAATCGTAGTCGATATATCCATAATCGACGTAGAACTCCTCGAAATCCCGGCTGACATAATCAAATTCTATGAAGCGAATTGCGGTGGTTACATTGAGCTGATCGCTGAGTATATTGTAGTATTGCTTCAAAAACTGATTCTTTTTGGGGATTTTGCTTGTAAAATACCTTAAGTAGGCAGCATCGAGAATCATGCCGATTCGCCAGATCTCCTGCTCGGTATCATAATCATATCGAGCCTTTTCGACTGCATCGATCATAAATTCGGGAATTTCACTCTTCTCTGATTCGATAGCATTGAGATAGTTTTCAAAGCCATAAAGCCCCCATGGTATTATGTCTTCGGGTGTAAAATCGATATATAGCATTCTCTTTTTCAGGATATGTGTCAGGTTTTTGAAGTCCCACCGCATTCTGTAGCTATCGGTAAGCTGCTTATCATTCGAATGCTTATCGAGAAATTCCAATAGTGAATTAATTTGGGCATTCATTTCATCAGATTTAGCGCCGCGATAGCCAAATTCATTCAAAAATTGAGCAATCTCATCCTCATTCAAATCGATAAGCTTCTGATAGTCGATTTTCCTCAGAAGCTTTTTCTCCAGGCTCCTGATCACGCCCGAAGTCCATGCATAACGAGGATCTGGCTTTGGTACAAATGGTTCCAAGAGCATATCTACTCCTGCTCCGCAAATAGGATTTCGACAAGCCTATCC
Source organism: Candidatus Zixiibacteriota bacterium (assembly GCA_046542255.1). Classification (GTDB taxonomy): domain Bacteria; phylum UBP14; class UBA6098; order JBKHBT01; family JBKHBT01; genus JBKHBT01. The sequence goes on from JBKHBT010000122.1 coordinate 3,725, forward strand.
TGAAGTATTTCTTTTGACTGAGCCATCAATGAATCGAGAGTATTATCATAGCGGATTTTGCCAGTCTTAAGCACAAATCCCATATCGAATTCATCGGTGGTTTTTCTTTCGAAATTGGCTTTATCAAATTTATTACTAATCGCTTTCATGAAGGCATCGCTATCTAATGTAGAGCCTTCAGGCACAATAATTGTACCTTTCTGGATACCGATATCTTCGAGAATATCGGCAAAAAGCGAGATTTTCTTCTGATCATCCATCTTGCTGATTTTCTCTCTTGCATCCTTATACACTCTGGATAAAAGCTCTTGCTTTTTCTTCAGAAGTTCCAGATTAGCATCGGCCTGCGCGCGTGAAATCAGTCTTTCGCGATGGAGTTGTGCCTTTTCTTCGGCATCTTTTTTTGTCTTTTCGAGGAATTTCTCTTTATAGTCGTTAAATTCTGCTAGACGTTCTTGTTTTTCGTTTTCGTATTCGTCCTGCAGACTCTTGACCTTTTTATCAGCATCCTCTTGAATTTTTTTAATTATATCATCGAGTGCCACAAATGCACCTCTTTATCTTATACTTTGATATTTGTGAGAATCAATATACTAAGTAGGAAACCCAAAATGGCATAAAATTCGACGAATACGCCGAGAATCATACCCTTTGTCCATTGGGTTTTATCCTTTGCAGCAAGGCCGATACCTGCCGAACAAACATTGCCCTGATACATAGCAGAAATCAGGCCAGCAAAGGCAACCGGCATACATGCAAAGAAGAAATTCCAGCCCTGATTAATAGTAAGCGCATCGAGATTTCCGCCGCCGAGTACGCCACTCCAGGAAAGAGCCAAAAATCCAATAATAAATCCGTAGATTCCCTGTGTTCCCGGAAGCGCCGATAGAACCAAAGACGGCAGAAATAGATCGGCATCTTCTTGCATTGCGCCAAGTCCCATCGAAGCCGGACGCGAAATACCAACAGCAGAACCGATTCCGGCAAGAGCCACAGCTGCCGCAGCGCCGAAGATAATAAGTGCAACAGGCTCCCAACGGAACCATTTAGAAACTGCATCCTGTTCTTGAGCAGCGTAGCCAGAGCGCGATGTTCTTGTGGTCGCTCTCTGTGAAAATGCAAATCCGGCCAGTAAAATCATACTAACCAGGAAAATGATAGTAAGTCTCCTAGTCATCCTTCCTCCTGAACTGTGTATTTTTTGTTATTATTTAACATTTTTGTAATTCTTCTTAAATGGTTTAAAATCCTCGCCACCGGATTCATAGAATTTGCCGAAATATTCGACATATTGCAGACGCAATGGGTGAATAAAGGCCGAAAGCGCCGATAGCGCAGTATATCCAACATGGCTTGCTGCAACGACAATAGCCGCGATTATCGTCAGAATAATCGAGCTTCCCGCAAGAATACCTCCGAGATTATTGATAACTCCACCGATAACGCCGGTCGAGATACCAAGTGCCAGAATTCTGGCATATGACAGGATATCGCCGAATAAACCGGTGATACCGTATAAACCATCGAAACCGATAGCATTGAAAACAGAACCAACAATCTTCTCACCGCCAAGCGGGCCAAATATCGCAAATCCCAGAACAACGCCGCCCATGCCGAACCAGATAACTCCCGGCATTATAGAATCAAATGGTGCAGCCCATGGCTCATAGATATATTGCGTAACGAGTATCGAAATGCCGAATGTCAGAAGTATCCATGATATTCCCAGTACAAGCTCTTTGATCTTGAGCATGGCATTTTTCGCGCCTTTTATCTTGACATATGCAGAAAGGGCATAACCGATCACAAGTTGTATCATTGCAAAATAGACCGTCAGCGCAAAGAACAGTAAAGCATCATCCAATGGGTCGAATATCTTCAATTTCAATAGGAATGATGAAAATGCGCCTGGATTCTCCACAGAAGCTGGATTGAACCCGAAATAACTGCCCGCGATTATACCAGTTCCGATAGTAAGTACACCTAAATATAGTATCAGAGTCATGAAATTCTTTTTGCCATAATCGAGTTTTTTCTTCATAAAAGTCAATGCGCCAGCTCCCAGAAGTGCCAATAAAAGCCCATAGCCGGCATCTGTCATGCAGAATGCGAAGAATAATGCGAAAAATGGCCCGGTCCAGGGAGTCGGGTCAACCATGCCGCGAACGGGCTTTCCATACATATTAGTAAGTATCTCAAATGGCCTGAGCCACTTAGGATTAGAAAGAGCAACCGGTGGATTTTCATTCTCTCCAGGTGCCAGTTCCAGGACCTCTGTTTCCGGATATTTCGCTTCTAATTTTTTATAAACCTTATCGAAAAGCTCTTGCCTGACCCAGCCAGTGATATAGAAAATACTTCGGCTCTTTTGCGATGCTTCAAATACCTCTTCACATTGAACCAGGCTTTTGTAGTAATCTTCTATCAAAAGAAGCGATGGAAGCTCGGAAATAGCCAGCTCAGAAAGAGCTTTCTCGGCCTTTTCGATTTTATTTTCTAATTTATCAATTTCATCCTTATGGTTTTCGAAAACCTTCTCAGGAATATCATAGCGAACTTCATTATCGATTGGTAAAAATTCATGAAGGCGCAGGATATCCTCGAATTTCTCTTTTATCTCATTATGGCAATAGCCTATAAAATAGACATTGCTAAAGTGCTCATTGATTTTCTGAATCTCATATAGAGAAAACTCATCAGAGAGGGCTTTTTCCATTTCGATGAACTGGCCAAGCGGAGCAAATCCAATAAAAGCGGATACCTCGCTTAGATTATCCAGTTCTTTAGGTGCAAATCGAAGGGGTTTGAATGGTTTTATTTCGAGCACCTTGCGTTGGGCGATTCGAAGCTCTCGATTATAATTATCGATATCGAGATTGAGATTCTTTGCCTTTTCGATAATATCATCGAGGCCATAATCCTTTGCAAAGCTTTCCAGTTCGGAATCATCGAGCTTTTTCTTTTTGATTTTCTCAGCGCAATTGTCATCCAGAATATCGATAGTTTGCTGCAGTCGGCTAAGCTTCTTAGATACCTCGCTAGTCGAGCTGCTTTGTTCGATATCCACGCCAATTGCCTTGACGGAATATTGTTGCTGTTTATCTTCTTTTTCTTTATCATCGCCTTTTTGATCGTCCTGATTTTTGGTCTTATCCAGGAAAATCTCTTCCGGTACTTTTTCACGTACCAGATGCACCATACCAAGGTCCTGCAAGCCCGATATAATCTCATCGATTTTTCCGCGGTATCCCAGGATACCAACTTTTTTCATACTTGCTACTGCCATATTCCGAAGTCCTTGATTATCTCATCAGAGGCTTTGCCAATTCTTCCCGAGAATTCTTTTTCTATTTTTGTGATATTCTCGAGCTTTTTGGCATCGATTCTTTTGATTTCGCCTTCGGCTTTACTTTCGGCATCTTTAAGATGCTTTTGAATAATATCTTTTCTTTCTTGCTCGAGGGCTTTCCGCTTCTTATTAAGCTCATCTTTGAGTTCTGATTTATTATGAGCGATTTCCTCTTTAGCCGATTGAATCTTATCTTCGGCAGCTTCTTCAGCTTCTTTGATTTGTTCGAATACTTTTTCCACGATGCCTCCGGCTAAACTGCTAAATTAAATTTCAAAACAAAGTATCGGTAAAATATCTTCAAATTTAAGTCATTTTCTAATTTTTGGCTAATTATTATATTATTAATTCGTAAAATTAAACTTTGTATCTATCAACGATTTCTACCATAATTAGCCTCATTTGCCTTTTCCCGCTGGGGAACATTATACCTTCAGGCAATTATGAAAACTAAAAATATAGTATCTCCCCAAAAAAAACAAGCAACTTATTGAAAAAATAGATACTTTTTGTGCTTCAAAAATTAATTTCTATTCAAATTCTGCGATTTTTTTGGTGGAAGAATAGCTACATCGACCCAAAAATTCTTAATCTGGCTGACGATATCCAGATAGTTATCGAAATCGACTGGTTTTTTGATATAGCAATTGGCATTATTTTGATAGGCATTTACGACATCCTCATCGGCTCTGGAACTTGTGAGAACGATCACGGGGATTACCTTTAGACGGCTATTTGCCTTGATATTCGCTAAGACCTCCCGGCCATCCATGCGAGGCAGATTAAGATCGAGCAGGATAAAGTCGGGATTGACATTCGCATTCTCCAGATAATCGATTGCAATAATGCCATCACCGGCGACATCTACCTCGATTTCATCATCGCTAAGGTCCAGAAGCGCTTCTTTCAAAAGCCTGACATCGGCGGGATTATCTTCGACCAATAGTATTTTCTTCGTAATATCTTCCATAGCTTACAAGAATATCGGCATTTCTATTGTTCAAATTTAATATTATCTTATTGAATATTAGAATAGGCGGGAATATTGTTATTTTCGATTCTGTTTTATCGGAATGCAAACTTTTCTATTTGCATAATATTAAACAACTTAAAGCCTTGGAACATCTAATCAAAAAAAAAGCTTCGCTTCGATTCTTTCTAATGCCATAAAAAAGCAGAGGAGACTGTCTCAAAACTTCAATTTTCTCCGATTATCAAAAGCCGGACATTCGACACCAGCCTGCTTCGCGGGCTTGCTACTCAACCAGACAATGCGCTGCTGGGCATTGTCATACTTTTCAGGCTAAAACATCAGTAAAGCCTGTTGGGTATATATATTAAGTATTATATAAATGTTATATATATGGCTTTAAAAGAGA
>JBKHBT010000028.1:0-35815 GCA_046542255.1 Candidatus Zixiibacteriota bacterium
ACTGATGTTTTAGCCTGAAAAGTATGACAATGCGGAACAGCGCATTGTCTGATTGTCCGGTAGGGAGTTTTTGCAAAATCAATTCGACAGTAATCCTGGTGCCGTTAATAACATGTTTTCTCATCATAACATCAGGTTGGGGAATTCTTATATTTAGCATATTTCCTCATTTTAAAGGAATAGCAAATAAGCTCATAAATAGCAAATGGATAATTAACGACTCTTTGCTATATACAACAAAATATGTACAATACAAACATAGTATAGACAATAATTGCATCTCTGCACCTCATACAAATATAATATTCATCGATCCAATAAAAACCTTATATGCAAAGCAAACTATTATTTAGCTTGCAATTTTTCTTTATCGGCCTTAATTATTTATTAGACCATAAAAGACAGAATACTTAAAGTCTATATCAAATTAGATAGGAAATACGAATGCGAACAAGCCAGCATACAAAGACCGGTATAATAATTATCTCTATAATATTTTTATCAAGTATATCATTTGCATCTGATAGCCTGAATATTTCTTTAGCAGGGCGTATTTTCGATGGATACCCCACAGCAATAGCTTTCGATAGCTCATCGATGGGGTTCTATGCTGCAATGGGAAGCAGGATAAACCGCTATGGAATATATAGCTATGGCATCGATGAGATCGATAATTGCTATCTTCAAGCTGTCAATATTCAGCGGATTACCATGGATTTCGACAGGCTAATGTATATCGCAACAGAAGATTTCGGCCTGAAAGTTTGCCATCCATTACATGATGGATCATTGACATATCTTGCAAATCTCGACTCTATTTTCAATATTCCAGCACAACCAATAGATTGGATTAAGGCCGACAGTGGGCTTGCAGTAATCCGCTATAGAGATTTTGGCCTTGGAATTTTCCAGCATGAATTGGGTGCCTTCGCCGAAATTGACGATTATGAGTATTTCTGGCATCACGATTTGTCGATTCGAGATTGCGCTCTGGCCGAAACTAATCTATATGCAATAATAGCAAGCAGGTATGTTTCGCATTTTGCCATTTCTGAGGATTCACTGGTATATCTGGATGATTTTGCCTGCGAGGATTCAATCATACAGATTTTGCATTTCTCAAATTCTGATGATGACTACATCGCAATACTTACAGCAGCAAGCGATAGCTCATCGGAGCTTTTGATTCGAAGATGCGATGCTCCAGAATATGATATCATCGGCAGAATGGCTCTGGATATTATGCCAATGGATATGAAACTTCACGACCGCATGATTGCTATCCAGACAGATAGATACAGCTTTGTATTTGTCTCGGTAGCGATTCCTGAAGATATAGTTTTCCTATTCGAATACGAATATCCTTATGATTATTCAACATTCTATGATTTCAAATCGCCATATTTAATAACTTCCGGGATAAATAATGGAATCTTTGTCTATCAGTTGCATTTCACGGATTCATTCCCGGATAGGCCAGATACGATGGCAATTATAGAAAACTATCGTCCGGTTACAGATTTTCGGCATATTGAAACCTATCGAGATAGAGCATATGTCAGCTCTTATTCACAGGGAATCAGTACAATCGATTTCACGACAGGTGATTTGGAACTTGTCGATACACTCTCGACATTCGGCGATTGCTATGGAATGGAAATAGCAGATACCCTTCTTTTCATCGGCGATGGCCTCGGTGGACTTGGCATATATTCTCTTGCAGAGCCGGATATGCCAGAAGAGCTTGCAAGCCTTCCGACTCCAGATTTTGCTTATGACATTGCAATCGATTCACATTTTGCATATATTGCGGCAGATGATAGCGGCCTATTTGTGATAGATTTTACCGACTTAGAAGATATGGAGCGTATAGCTAATATCGTTTTGCCAAGAACGCGCGAAATAGCTATAAAGGATAGCTTTGCCTTCATTACATCACAATTTCATGGCCTTTTTTCGGTATATATCGCCGATCCTTTTTCCCCAGAGATATTAGACTCGATTTCCTTCGGAAATATCTGGGATGTCGAAATTTATGGTGATTATGCCTTTGTCAGTGGTTATGACCATGGAATCTCGATTATAGATATCGAATATCCAGCCTCTCTAGTTAATATCGGTATGTTTTTGGATTCGATAAGCATAATCGACATTGCGATAGGCGGTAAGTATGCAATTTGCTCAGCGAGAATGGGTGAGAGGCAATCCAGAATTTACATCATCGATATCCAAGAGCCAGAAACACCTGTGATAGTGGGGTTTTATGAAATGCCAACCGGGCCATATAGCAATATTTGGGGAGTAGAATTGGCCGGCGATATCGCTTTTGCTATTACTGATGCAGCCGGGCTTTTTGCATTCGATATTTCAGAAGCAATCGATTACTATGAGTCGCCAATATATCGCGGATGGAATCTTCTTTCATGGCAATTTGACTATTCGCCGCTTTTCGAGAACATCTATCCTGAGCGATTCACCCATGTCTATAAATATTTTACCGAAGGAAGGCACTATATTCCAGCTTTGCGTCCCGAACCGGGCAAAGGGGAGAGCTATTGGGTGCTATATCCTCATGATACCCTAATCTATAATCCAATGACCTATGATGGAATAGATGCAACACATAATGTATTAGTCCCAGGTTGGAATATGATCGCTCCACCGGGTTTTACTTATCCAGTTGACAGCCTCGAAAGCCTCGAATCTGTCATCGCACCGATCTATAGATACAATAACGAGACAGGCATCTATGCCGAGGCGGATACAATGTATCCCGGCACAGGATATTGGATACTATGCCGGGACACTCTTACGATTAATATCGAGTAGTATATTAGATTCCTTTTAATGCCGCCTCGAACATCGCAGTGGTCTGTTTGGTCTTGAAACCGAGCTGTTCCATTGCGCCCGAAGGGCAGCTTCCCGCACAATTGCCGCAACCTTTGCAAAGCGCGACATTTACCTCGGAAACAGCCTTGCCATTTTTAATAATCACGCTTGGAGCATCATAAGGGCAAACATCCTCACAAATGCCACAACCAACGCAAACCTCCTGATCGACATTGGCCACAATCGATTCGGCCGTGTATGTGTCAGAAGATATTGCTGTAACGGCTCTTGCCGCAGCCGCCATCGCCTGAGAAATCGTTTCTTCGATTTTCTTCGGCGAATGAGCCAGCCCTGCCAAAAATATGCCTTCGGTGGCAAAATCGACCGGACGAAGCTTGACATGGGCTTCCAGGAAGAAACCGTCTTCATTAAGCGGCGCTTTAAGCATTCTCGAAATTTGTGGAGCTGATTTATCGGGTTCAATAGCCGCTGCAAGCACGAGAAGGTCCGGCTCGATTTCAATAGTTGCCTGAAGAATCGGATCATCCAATCTTACAAGCAGGCAATCGCCGTCCTTTTCGACAAGCGGTTTCTCATCGTCCTTGTAACGTATGAAAATCACGCCCAAATCTCTTGCCTCTGAAAAATAGTCTTCATTGAAGCCATAAGTCCTTATATCGCGGTATAGAATATAGACATCTGTCTTAGGATTCATCTTTTTGATACGAATCGCATTTTTGATTGACTGTGTGCAGCATACTCTGGAACAATACGGCCGGTTCTCATTCCTGCTACCAACACATTGTATCATTACTACTTCTTTGAGCTTTTTCAATGCCTTTCTATCGATTGTTTCGAGTTTTTCTTCCAATTCAAATTGGGTGATAATACGTTCATCTTCACCATAGAAATATTCATCGGGTTTTGTCTCTTTTGCACCGGTCGCAACAACAATAACGCCATGCTCGATTAGTTTATGGTCGCCATTTTCAAGCTTTATATTGGTTTTATAATTTCCGATATATCCATCGACAGCATCAATATTACAGTTTGTGAATATATCGATATTTTCATGCTCTTTTATGCGCTTTATTAGCTCATCCATAAATGGTGCGACTTCATCGCCGACGGCAATGAATTTGAGTTTCCGAAGATTTCCGGCGAGTTTTTTTTCTCTTTCTATCAGGGTAACCGGGAATCCTGATTCTGCGATAGAGAGCGCAGAAACCATACCGGCAAGCCCTCCGCCTATCACAAGAGCGCTCTGGTCCACATCGAGAGTAATTATTGGCAGTGGTTCGAGTATTCGCGATTTGGCAATTGCCATCCGCAGCAGGTCTTTGGATTTCGATGTCGCCTTTTCGGGATTATCCCGGTGAACCCAGCTACATTGGTCGCGAATATTGGTCATTTCAAATAATTGCGGATTGAGGCCGGCCTCTTTGAGTGTCTCCTGAAATAGCGGTTCATGTGTTCTTGGCGTACATGATGCAACTACGACACGGTTTAGCTTATACTCATCGATTATCTCCTGCATCCCTGCCTGAGTGTCCTGTGAACAGGTGAATAGGTTTTCTGTCGCATATACGACATTTGGCAGAGTTTTGGCATATTCAACAACTTCTGAAATATCGACAACACTGGCGATATTGATTCCACAATGGCATACAAATACGCCAATTCTTGGCTTTTGTCCTTTGACATCGCGCTCCGGTGGAAAAGTCTTGACAGAAACTTCGCTTCCGCGAGCTTCTGACAGAATCCTCTCGACAGCAGAAACAGCTCCAGATGCCTGCATGACAGTCTCGGGGATATCTTTTGGAGATTGAGCTGTTCCGCAAACAAATATACCATCGCGAGTAGTATTAAGAGGCGTGAAAGCGCCAGTCTCGAAAAACATATTCCGATTCAAGCGAATATCGAGTTTATCGGCATAGCTACTATTGGCAATATTGGCATTGAAACCAACCGATAGAATAACCATATCGTATTCTTCGGCGAGTTGCCTTCCACTTTCTTCTTCGGAATAATAAACCATCAAATTGCCTGTTTCTGGTATTTCGATAACTTTCCCAACTCTCGATCGCACAAATCTAACGTTCATTTCGTCTTTGGCACGATTATAATATTTCTCGAAATCCTTTCCATATGCGCGAAGATCCATATAGAAAATTGTCGTATCCAGGCCTTTTTCATGTTCTTTGGCAATCATTGCCTCTTTGACAGCATACATACAGCAAACAGCCGAGCAGTGAAATTTATGGTCATAAGGATCGCGTGAGCCGATACATTGTATCCATGCTACTTTTCGAGGGGGTTTGCCATCGGAAGGCCTCTGGATATGCCCCATAAAAGGTCCCGAAGCAGAAAGGATTCTTTCGAATTGAATACTGGTTATGACATTTGGATAACGGCCATAGCCGAATTCGTATTTGTGTGATGGGTCATGCTTTGTCGCGCCGCTGGATATTATCACAGCGCCGACATCGATATCTTCGATTTTCTCCTTTTCATCGAAATTTATCGCATCGGCTTCGCAGCTATCTTTGCATAGCTGGCAATTATCGCCAGTAGTAAGATGGACACAGTGTTCGCGGTCTATTGAAGCGGTATTTGGAACAGCCTGCGGATAAGAAATATATATCGGATGCCGCTCGACCAGGCCTTCTTCGAATTCGGATTTCAATGGGCGCAAATCATTTTCGCTTATTGTTTCGATTTTGATATAATCTGCCGGGCAGACATCGATACATGCGCCGCAGGTCTGGCATTCGTTGGATACTTTTTCGAAAGCCGGCGATACCTTGCGTTTATGGCCTCTTCCCGAGAAACTGATTGCGCCGCGGCCCATTCTTTCATGGCACATTCGGACGCATATTCCGCATAAAAGGCAATTGTCATTCTTTATCTTGGGCCGAATTTTGGCGACTCCATATTCGGCTGCTAATTCTTTGAGTTTCTTTGATTCCGGGCACCTGGAAAGAAGAAGCTCTATCATGATTTTTCGTGTCCTGAGGACTCTTTCGGTATCGGTACTGACAGTCATTCCATCGCGCACAGGATATGTGCAGGCCGTTTGTAGCCATTTGCCAACTTGCACAACACATATACGACATGCGCCATAGTCGGAAAGGCCGTCATAATGGCAAAGGGTTGGAATGTGGATACCAAGCTTCTTAGCAGCCTGAAGAATCGTCTGGCCTTCTTCTATTTGATAACTTTTACCATTTATTTCGATATTTATCATAGGAAGCTCCTTTTAGCTTTCCGGATTGTCTTCGATAATTACGGCATCAAAATTGCAAGATTCCAGGCAAACACCGCATTTGATACATTTAGGTTGGACGATATTCTGAATTTCTTTGCGATTACCTATTATTGCATTTGTCGGGCAATTCATATTGCATAGGAAACATCCAGTGCATTTTTCTGCATCTATTTTATAGTATATTAGCTCTTTGCATGACTTCGCCGGGCATTTCTTGTCTTTGATATGTGCTTGGTATTCTTCTCGAAAATGTCTTAGCGATGATATAACAGGATTGGGCGCAGATTGCCCAAGTCCGCATAAAGATGCATCTTTTATTGCAATAGCGAGTTCTTCTAAGAATTCGAGGTCGCCATCTTTGCCCCGGCCTTCGATTATATCTGTTAAAATTTCATACATCGCAACCGTGCCTTCGCGGCAAGATGTGCATTTTCCGCAGGACTCATCGATTGTGAATTTAAGGAAGTATCTTGCCACATCTACCATGCAGCTCTTATCGTCCATTATAATCATTCCACCCGAACCCATTGTGGCATATGCTTCTTCGAGTCTTTCATAATCGATGGGTAAATCGAGAAGCTTTGCCGGGATAACGCCACCGGAAGGCCCGCCAGTCTGCACGGCTTTGAATTTTCCACCATCAGGGATTCCACCGCCGATATCATAGACAAGCTCGCGAAGGGTTATTCCCATTGGCACTTCGACAAGCCCTGCATTGTAGATATTTCCTGCCAGCGAGAAGACCTTGGTACCCTTGCTTTTCTCGGTTCCGATTTTGGAGAACCAATCTGCGCCGCGATTTATTATTCTTGGCACATTCGCCCATGTTTCGACATTATTTATAACAACGGGTTTTCCGAATAGCGAAGTTCTTGGAGGCCTTTGTCTTGGTTCGGGTGTTTTGCCTTCTATCGACCTTGCCAGAGCGGTAGTTTCGCCGCAAACGAATGCTCCCGCGCCTCGGAAAATTTTAAGATGCAAAGAAAATTCGGTACCCATGATATTATCGCCTAAAAACCCCTTTTCTTCGGCATCTTTAAGGGCGACTTTTAATCTTTGAATAGCCAATGGATATTCAGTCCTGACATAGACATAGCCTTTCGATGCGCCAACAGCGAATGCGCCAATTGCCATGCCTTCAATAATTGCATGAGGGTCAGATTCGAGAATCGACCTGTCCATAAATGCGCCCGGGTCGCCTTCATCAGCATTGCATACTACATATTTGATATCGCCTTTCATTTTCTGGCGGCTCTTCCATTTTCTTCCAGTCGGGAATCCAGCTCCGCCGCGGCCTCTTAGTCCAGATTGGCTAATCTCTTCTATGACTTCATCGCCGCTCATGCCATCTATAACCTTTTTGAGGGCTTTGTAACCGTCCTGAGCGATATATTCATCGATATTATTCGGGTCGATAATTCCACGGTTTTCCAATACAATGAGTTCCTGTCGGCTGATAAATGGAATTTCGTCCATTTTCGGAATTCCGTTGCCATCATCAGGGGATTTATAGAGATTTTTGCCATAGGGTTTTCCACTTTCGATCGATTCCAGAATATTGTCGATGTCTTTGGGTTTAATCTTTTCATATACTATTCCATCTGGTTCGATTATCATTGTAGGCCCATTTGTGCAAAGCCAACTGCTGCCGGTGGTTTTGATCAGGATATCGTCTTTCAAGGGGGATTTTTCTATGCTTTTGCGAAGCTCGAGCAATACATCCTGTGCACCGACCGCATTACACATCGAACAAGTACAGATTTTTATTGTTTTCTTATCCATAATTAGCTGTCCATTTTCTTATATTTCTGAATAATTTTGGGTACTTGCGAGGTTTTGAAATATCCATGCATATCATCATTGACCACTACAACCGGCGCACTGCCGCAGCATCCGAAACAGGAAATCGCTTCGAGCCCGAATCGTAGGTCATCAGTTGTTTGGCCTTCATTTATTCCCAGCTCGCGCTCGAAAGATTCCATAATCTGCGCCGCACCTTTGATATAACACGCCGTCCCCATACAGATCTTGATTTCATATCTTCCACGCGGCGAAAGGCTGAAGGCATTATAGAAAGTTGCAATTCGGTATATTGTCGATAATGGAATATCCATTTGCCTGCTGACATATTCTAAAATATCGCCGGGCAAATATCGGAATTTATCATTTATATCCTGTAAAATCGGGATAATAGAGCTTTCTTCCATAATGTATTCGCTCATTATAGCACGAATTCTATTCAGGTCGTCTTTTTCCATAATAATTGGAGGGCGCTCGATTTCATAGATTTCTTTGGTAACCGGACATGCTTCGATACAATCGCCGCAACCGGTGCATTTGGCAGAATCGACATATCTCGGCCTTCTTTTGACAGCCACCGTGAAATTTCCCACCTCGCCTCTTAATGATTCTATATCAGCATTTGTTATGATTTCGATATTTGGATGACGGCCGCAATCGACGAGCTTGGGCGACATCGTACACATTGCGCAATCATTTGTAGGGAATGTTTTATCCAATTGCGCCATGATTCCGCCGATAGCCGGAGTTTCTTCGACTAAATAGACTTTATAGCCCGAGTCTGCGAGATCGAGCGAAGACTGTATCCCTGCGATTCCTCCGCCAACAACCAAAACAGCGCCACTTTTTTTGCTATTATTCATATTAATATCCTCATAATTTATTTATACAGTAATCATTTGCAAAGCTTTAACCATTCTCGCTTTCAATAATCTCATCGAGTTTTTCTTTAACTCTATTTACTTTGTATTTTTCAGGTTCGATCAGATTACTTACGAGCCTACATCTCAAATCCTGCACTCTCCTGTCCAGCTCTTCAATATCGCGAATCATCTCCGGCTTTGCATAACCTTCTTCGACAGCCATTTCGCGCAGAATTCCCATAACATCGGCGAATTTGACATTTTGTGGGCATCTTGCATAGCAGACATAGCATCTCTGGCACATCCAGAGCAGCTCAGAAGATAGAACCGCCTCGCGCATTCCCATAACCGACATCCTGATGATTCTTCTCGGATCGTATTCTTCATTAACCTCGGCGACAGGGCAGCTCGCCGTGCAGGTGCCACAGGTAAAACAGCTTTTAAAATTCTCACCGCCCGGACGCTTGGCGATATCGTATTTGAATGACTGATCCAGGTCTTTTAATTTTATAGTTGGCATTTTATTTCTCCATATCTCTAATTTTATACTTCTTCGGGTAATTTTTCGAGTTCGGCATAGGAGAATACCGGGCCATCCAGGCAAATATATTTCGGGCCGATATTACATCTTCCGCATTTGCCGATTCCACATTTCATGCGTCTTTCGAGCGATGTATATATTCTGTCTTTGGGAAAGCCCAGTTTCTCCAAAACCGGCAAAGTAAATCGAATCATAATCGGTGGGCCGCAGACGACACAATATGCATCATCGGCAGGCGGCGCAATATCCTCCGTAACCGCCGGAACGAAGCCGGTAAGCCCATCCCAACCCTCGACAGGCCTGTCTATAGTCAGATGTACATCGATATCATTGCGCTTTTCCCATTCTTCGAGTTCATCGCAATAGAGCAAAAGATTGGGATTTCTGGCCCCATAGATTACTGTTATTTTGCCATAATCACCACGGTGATCAGGGTGCAAAAGCCATATAGCAAGCGAACGGAGAGTGGTAAAAGCAAATCCACCAGATACAATAACGATATCCTTACCCTTGAATTTCTCGACGGGATAATAATTGCCAAGTGGGCCGCGTATTCCCAGCTTCTCGCCCTTTTTGAGGTAATGAATTGCGGTAGTTACATCGCCGACTCTATTTATTGTGAACCTAAGATAACCTTCTTCGGTGGGTGAGGTAGCAATTCCAAAAGGAGCCTCGCCAAGCCCTGGAATAGAAAGCTGGCAGAACTGGCCGGGCATATAGTCAAAGGCATCTTCGGGATTGGCGAATTTGAAATCGAAAGTGCGCAAAGTGCGGTCTTCGGACTCATCGATAATATTTTTGACAATAATTGGTTTCGGCATATAGATATTACTCATCACCACCGCCTTTTCTGACTTTTCGGCCTTCTTCCAGGACCCCCATAATAAAACTACGAATATCATTATTGACAGGACATATGCTGACGCATCTTCCGCAGCCCACGCAGCCGACAGAATCCTGTGCTTCGATGTAATAATTGAATTTATGCATGAATCTCTGGCGCATTTTCGGCTGTTTTTCACGAGGATTGTGGCCACTTGCTTCACGGGTAAAAATCGGAAACATGCAGCTATCCCAGATTCGCATTCTTACGCCATCTCCACGGCGGCTTTCATCAGTGATGTCGAAACAATAGCAAGTCGGGCAATGATATGTGCATGCGCCGCATCCTATACATTTGCTCGATATGTCATTCCAGAGTTCGCTTTCCCAGATCTGGTCGAGAGAATTTTTCATCTCGGTTGGCAAATTTTCTGTTTCAGGCGGCTCTGGCATAACAGATTTTGCATTATCACGAATCTTTTTGGCGGTATTTACCTTTTCATCATCGGCTTCTTCTACAAAATCGATGCTTTTCAATAATTTATCAGACCTTTGATTCAAAGGTTCGATGAGGTATTCTTCGCCGATATCGGTCATCATAGCATCCGAGCCGGTAGTATCATCGGGCGCACCACCAACCCAATTGCAGAAGCAGCTTTCGAGTGGCTCATTGCATGTCATCGTGAAAATTATATGATCTTTTCTTCTTGCTGCCCAATAATCGTCTTTGTATTTGGGATCGATAAATGTTTTCTCGAGAAGTTCATAGCTTCTGACATCGCATGGCCTTATTCCGAAGATAAATGGCGGTTTACCGCGATATTTGGTATCGACCATATTGCCTTCAGCATCATAGCGGAACATAATCTCTCTTTGCGGATAGAAAATATCCTTCGGTGGCCGATTCGTCCTGGGAATATCCAAAGCTGGCGCCTTTACATCTCCAAGTTCCATGAATATATATACGCCATCGTCATCGGCAGGAATATAGACAGCGAATCTTTCTTCCATAAAATCAAGAAAGGTGCGAGTATTATCTTTTTTTAATATGTATTTTTCCATTTTTATACCCATCTATTACATGATAAATTCATCTTCATCGTCTTCGCTAAATGTCGAAGGTGCAGGCGGTTCTTCCGGGTCAAGTCCTGGTATATAGCCAAATCTGTCCAGTACCTCTTTTTCGAGCCTTTTCCCCAATAGCCTGAGATCGACTCCGGTAGGGCAGGAAGCAGCACATGCGCCGCAGTCCACGCAGCGGCCGGCGACATGAAGCATTCTTACTATATGAAATATCGTAGTATCAGTCTTTTCGACACTCTTGCCAAACCATTTTGGATTCTTTTGATCGACGAAGCACTCCTCGCAATAGCACATAGGACAAACATTGCGACAGGCATAGCACCGAATACATTTGGAAAATTCCTTCTCGAAATATGCCCATCTTTCCTCATCAGAAAGTTTATCAAATTCTGTAACTCTCTCGAATTGATCGCTATCTTCGGCTCTATCTATCGCTTCGCCGATTATATAATCATAAACGGGCGCATTAGGATATTTGCAGGTTGCACATGCTTCATTTCGAAGTTTCGAGAGCGATGTTTCCACATTGAAATTTCTTCCTTTGAGTATTACCTTATCATCATCGATTTCATATTCGCTGAAATCTCTTCCCTGAAGTGCTTTGCGCACATTATTAGGATCGATTACACCTTCACAGGGTAAAGCGATAATTACTATATTCTCTCTGGAAATTTGATTTTCCGATATCAGTTCCAATATAGCTCTTCCATCGCAGCCCTTTGCGATGAAACCAATTTTTCGCATTTTATCGCGTTTTTTTTCATCGGCGATATATTTGGCAAGATTCGTATAGCAGGATGGGCCGAAGATCATTTTATCGAGTTTATCCAGCGAATCTGCAAATAGCGGTGCAGCACGAAGCGGAACAGAACTCTCCTGAAAGCCGATCATCACATCGAGCTTTTCCTTCTCGAAAACCTCGCGAAGTTTTTCAATCATTCTTTTATTGATCTTATTCACAATCTCTTCCTTTGAATCCAACTATATTTCGCATTTTTTGGGCGTGGCAAAAGGTTCTTTCACGAGCCTTTTTGCCGGGCCAATTTCTTTCACAGCTTCGGTAACGGTTTTTATCACTTTCGAGAATTTCTCGCCTTCACCAGCCGAAACCCATGAAAAATGGACACGGCCCTTTTCGACACCCATAAATTCAAGAGCGGTCTTCAGGAGCGCAAATTTTCGCCTTGCCACAAAATTACCGGAGAGATAATGGCAATCTCCGGGATGACAGCCAGAAACCAGAACGCCATCATATCCATCCTGAAGGCATTTGAGAATAAACAACGGATTTATCCTGCCCGAACAAGGAACTCTTATGACCCTTGTATTCGGTGGATATTGTATCCTGGAAACACCAGCTAAATCGGCGCCGGCATATGAGCACCAATTGCATAAAAATGCCATTATTTTTGGTTCGAATTGTTCTGCCATAATTTCTACCTATTTATTTTTTTATTTATTAATTTCATTCTTTTTACTTCGCTGTTTCTAATGCATCGATAGCATTGAAAATCTGCTGATTTGTGAAGCCTTTCAAGTCGATTGCTCCGCTTCTGCATGAAGCCGCACATGCACCGCAACCTTTGCACAGAGCCTCGCGAATGGATGCTTTACCGGTTTCTTCGTCGATATATGCAGCCGAATAGGCGCAGACATTGACACAAACCTCACAACTGGAACAAAGCTCCTGATCGACTTCACATATAGCGCCTTCGGATTCAATTTGCATCTTGGCAAGTACAGTCATTGCTCTGGCTGCTGCTGCCGAAGATTGTGTGAGAGTTTCATTTGTATTTTTGGGATTATGTGCGGTTCCAGCAAGGAAAATGCCATCGGTTGCAAAATCGACTGGGCGGAGCTTAACATGCGCTTCGAGGAAGAATTTATCTGCATTAAGAGGCACCTTCAGCATCCTTGCCAATTTCTCATTCTGCTCGAGGGGGGCCAGACCCAATGAAAGTACCACTATATCGGCATCGATAGAAATATCCTCGTCCAATATTGGGTCATGGGTTTTGACTCTAAGCTTGCTATCTGGGTCATCAGGATTAAGAGGTTCTATTGTAGGCTTTTTCTCGAGGTCATATCGAGAGAACAAAACACCTTCATCGCGTGCCTTAGAAAAATAGCTTTCCTGAAGGCCATAGGTCCTTATATCACGATATAATACATAGACATCGGTCTTCTCGCGAATTTCTTTGGATTTCAAGGCATTCTTGACAGCATTCGAGCAACAGACTCTGCTACAGTAATTATGGCCTTCCTCACGCGAGCCGACACATTGTATCATGACGACATTTTCGATATTTCTGCCTTTAAGCCCTTTTTCACGAAGCATCTTTTCATATTCGAGTTGCGTAAGTACTTTATTGTATTTTCCGCGAAGATATTCATCGGTCTTTCTTTCATTTGCGCCGGTTGCGACTATTATGACTCCATGTTCGAGATTCACTTCCTGGCCGCCGCGCTCTATTGTTGTTTCAAAATTGCCGATATATCCTGTGATATTTTTGATAACTGAATTTGTAAGCACCGATATCTTTTCATTTCTATGTACCAGCTCACGCATTCTTTCCAATAGCTTTTGCGGATCATTGCCATCGATGAGGTATTGTAGCTTCTGCATCAGGCCGCCGAGTTTTTCTTCTTTTTCCAGGAGATAGACATTATAACGGTTCTCAGCAAGAGAGAGAGCAGCATTCATGCCGGCCAAACCGCCGCCTATGACCAAAGCTTTCGGGTCGATATCGACGGATAGTTTTTGAAGAGGTACAAGGTTTCTTGCTTTGGCTATTCCCATCTCCACGAGATCCATTGCCTTTTTTGTGGCGAGTTCTGGCTGATTCATATGTGCCCAGCTACATTGGTCGCGAATATTAACCATCTCGAATAGATATTCATTGAGTCCGGCCTCGCGAAGAGTTTCGCGGAATAGCGGTTCATGAGTCCTTGGCGAACAAGCTGCCACAACGACTCGGTTTAAATCATGCTCCTTTATTTTATCGCCAATTGTCTTTAGCCCATCTGTAGAACATGCATACATAATATGGTCAGAGAATTCTACATTTGGCGTTTTTTTCATGATGCTACAGCATTTGCGGACATCCAAAACGCTGGCGATATTTATACCACAATGGCAGACAAAGACGCCGACTCTCGGCCTATTGCCAATGATATCCTTTTCTGGCGGAAACTCCTTTTGAGAAAGCTTCTCCATTCTACCAAGGCCCAGATATTTGGAAGCACGGGCAACAGCACCAGAAGCAGACATAACAGACTCTGGAATATCTTTTGGGCCACTGGTTGCTCCGCAGACGAAAATGCCCTCTTTGGTAGTATCCAATGGCGCGAAATCGCAGGTTTTACAGAATCCTGTATCATCGAGCTTGATATTTAGCCTTCTGGCAAGCTCATCCATTTCTTTACGCTGCTCCAAACCGACAGAAAGCACTACCATCGAATAATCGCGAGTTTTTCTATTCCCTTTTTGGTCGGCATAATGGATTCGCAAATTACCTCCGGGAAGCTCCTCGATTTTCGATATTCTGCTTCTTAAAAATTCTACTCCGAATTGGTCTTTCGCACGGTCATAGTATTTGTCGAAATCTTTCCCATGAGCGCGAGCATCCATAAAAAATATCGAAGCATCCAGGCCTTTGACATGTTCTCTTGCTATTACGGCCTCTTTCATTGCATACATGCAGCAGACCGATGAGCAATAATCGCGGTCTTTTTCGCGGTCGCGGCTACCAACGCATTGAATAAATGCGACACTTCGTGGCTCTTCGCCATTGCTTGGGCATTCAAGATGCCCCATAAGTGGGCCAGATGCGGAAAGCATTCTCTCGAATTCCAGCGAAGTAACCACATTTGGGAATTTCCCATATCCGTATTGTGCATAGTCTTTAGGGTTATATGGGTCTATACCGGTTGCCAGAATAACGGCACCAGTCTCGAGAACCTCTTCGGAATCCTTGTCATCGAAATTGATGGCATCGGCGGAGCAAACCTTTGTACACAGGCCGCAAACGCCTTTGGTAACCTTGAGGCAATGATCTGGATCTATTACAAAATTAGCTGGAATGCTTTGCACAAAATAACGATAGATAGCCTTACGGTCGCGAAGGCCCATATCGAATTCATCTTCGACCTTGGTGGGGCATTTGTCTTCGCAAACTCCGCAGGCAACGCATTTATTCGGGTCGATATATGTGGCTTTTCTTTTATAGCGAATACGGAAATTGCCGGGCTTGCCTTCGATCGATTGGATATTCGAGTTCATGTGAAGCGTAATCCCGGGATGTCTTGCGCATTCGGCCATTTTTGGTGATAGGATGCAGAGCGAGCAGTCATTTGTCGGGAAAGTTTTATCGAGTTGGGACATTCTTCCGCCAATAGACGGTGTTTGCTCGATTAGATGGACATCTGCGCCCATTTCGGCAAGGTCCAAAGCTGCCTGAATTCCTGCTATACCTGCTCCAACAACTATAACTGACTTTTCCATTTTAATTCCTTATAGAAATACTTCTTTTCGAATTTTATTAGGGCCTTTATAACTTAATTTCTTAGTATATTCTGTAATTACTTGCTGAAATCTCGGGCCTTCCGATGCCGAAATCCATGAGAGACGTATTCTTTCGGAATCGAGGCCATATGTATCGAATATCTTCTTAAGCAAAGCGAATCTTCGGCGTGTATAGTAATTACCTTTTTGATAATGGCAATCTCCCGGATGGCAACCGCCAACTAAGATGCCATCAGCACCGCGAAGAACGGCTTTGATAATAAACAAAGGATCGACGCGGGAAGAACACATAACGCGAATCGTCCTATGCGTTGGCGGGTATTGAAGCCGTGATGTTCCTGCTAAGTCTGCGCCAGTATAGGTACACCAATTACAAAGAAATCCGATTATTCTTGGTTCGTATTTTTTGGCCATCAGTCTTCTACCTCCGTGAGTTCGTCCTCGACAAAGCTCGAGAGCGGGATTTCTTCGTCATAGCTTCTTCCGGGTACATATTCGAATAGGGTTTGCGCTGCATCACCGGCCCTTGCGAAAAGCATCGAAACAGGAATATCTGCCGGGCAAGTGTCTGTACACATGCCGCAGCTCACGCATGAGAAAGCCATATGCGACATCCTGCCGAGATGGAAGAAAACAGTATCAGTCGGGATTCGCATTCCGCCGCGCTTTTCAAGCTCATCCTGGAAATTTTCGGGATTAAGTTCATTCTCTTTGCTTTCGAAAGCACAAAGCGCACAAAAGCAAATAGGGCAGACATGGCTACAACCGTGGCAGCCAATGCATCTACCGAATTTATCTATCAAACCCTCGATGTCATAATTCATTGTGCCGAGTTTTTCGAAGCTCTTGCGCCTTTCGATTTGTCGTTTTTTTAGCTCGGGAATGCATTCGGCTTCATCATAGTCGCCTTCGTAAAGCTTGCCTATTTCGCTGGCGAGTTCTCGTCCGGTTTCGGTATTTGCATAGAAGGCGGTCTTTTTTTCGCATGAAGTAATGGTAATATCAGAATTCATCGGCATAAAATTGACGCAGATTTTGCAGGTCGGCCTTATCATATGCGGCTCGACGACATTTGGTAATTCAAGCAGAAATTCATCGTCATCGATATTCTTGTAATGATCGAATTTTACCACTCCATCGCAAACCGGCGATATGAAAATCATATTATCCGGTGCTCCCTGCGCTCTTTTGGCAAGTTCGACAAATGCATGAAGCTCACAAGGCCGAATCGCAACGGCTACTTTATCGGGAAGTTTATCCGAGAAGGTTAGCTTCGAAAGAAGTGCACCGGCATTCTCTGGCATCAGAGGATAGAAGGGCATTGCCTCATCCATTTTATCAGGGTCAGTTATTAACAAATAGCTGATACCTTTGCCAGCTTTGCCCAATGTAAAAACGGCATCGATTTTTTTCGCCTTTAGGTTTTTGCGAAGGAAATCTCGAGTAGCAGGAATTAGTGTTTTATGGATTTCGACTTTACTCATTATTATCACCTGCTTTCAAGGGGGCAACAATAATACCTTCGATTTGGCCCAGCTCCTTTTCTGCCTGGAAAGTACGTAGTGGTTGCGGCTGGTCGATATCTATTCCTGGGGTATATTCGAATAGTGCCTGCGTATCTGCTCCGACTGTCGAGAAAAGCTGTGCAATCGGAATATCGACCGGACAAGCATCTTCGCAGGTGCCACATGAAACACATGAAGCCGTCATATGCGACATCCTTCCCAGATGAAACATCAGTATTTCTGGTGAAAAGCGAAGTAATCCTTTGCTTTCTGCGCGCTTTAGATGCTGGCTTGCCGTGAAATCCAGAGCATCCGATTCGAAGTAGCATCTCTGGCAATAGCAGACCGGACAGACATTCATGCAATTATGGCATGATATGCATTTTGCAAGGGCATCTGTGAAATTATCCAGTCCGCCAGTTTCGGCTTTTATTTTTTTATGAAGTTTCTTGGCTTCCTGTTTTCGTTTTTCAAGTTCTCTGTCATAGGCTTTTTTCCAGGCATCGTAGTCATCAGAATCCACCAAATTTAGTTTGCTAAGAAGTTCACCTGTTTTTTCAGATTCGGTTATAACTATTGCTCTATTATTATCCAGTCCCAAAGTACCAATATGGACAGTGTCATTAATATATCCGAAATGTTCACATGCCTTGCATGTTGGGCGCATTATCGACATTTCGCCATTTTGGACAGCATTTTTATACTGCTTTTTGTTTTCATTCGGATTTTCCAGAAAATCTCCCAGAGGCATAACTCCAGGGCAATCGTATGAAATAATAGTGATATTCTCGAGATCGGCCTGCCCGATTTTAGCCAATTCAATAGTAGCCCTAACTTCACAGGGCCTCATGACAGCAATAATGCTTTTATCCAATTTGCCATGCTTTGTAAGCGATGAAAGTGCTCTTCCGCCCTGAACAGGCATAACAGGGGGCATTATATCGGCTATTTCAAGAAGGCTTCTATCCTCGAGCAATACCCATGCATAAGAATCACCAGCCGGAACAGAGAGCGGAAGAAATGCAGCGTCATAAACGCCATTTTCCAAAAGCCTATCGATAAGTCCAATGATGGCTTCATTCAGCCCAACTTTGATTTCGAATTTTTTGTATTTTTCCATTTTCAACCTTATAATTTGCTTTTTTATTATCATGAACCGGCTATAATCGCCTCGATTGTTTCTTGAAACAATTGCTTTTCTGTAAAATGCTTTGATACAACCGCTCCCGATGGACAACTTCCAACGCAATTGCCGCAACCGCGACAGATGGCCTCATTTATAATAGAAATGCCATTTGTTTCATCATATGTTGCTGCTCCATAGGAACAAACCGTAACACATGTCTGGCAGCCAGTGCATAGGGATTCGATAACTTCGGAAACAGCGACCTCTGGCAGGAGTTTCCGGCCGGGAACCAGCCTGGAAAGCACTCTTCCCGAAGCTGCTCTTGCCTGAACAATGGTATCCGGGATATTTCGTGGGCTTTGAGCGCAACCAATAACATGAACTCCATCAACCGATGTATTAACAGAGCCAAGACAGTAATGTTCTTCGGATACAAAGCCGAAATCATCGGTTTCGATATCGAGTTTTTCCGCCAGTTCAAGTGTGCTTTTTGCAGGTATCATTCCCGGAGCCATGATCACGAGATCGGCTTCGAAATGCTTTTCGCTGCCATCTTCTGCTTTATACGAAACACCATTTCCATCGGATACTTCGACACCGGTTCCTGTCTCAAATTCTATTCCATCCTGTTTCAGTTTGTGATAGAATTTTTCATCTGCCTTATTCGGGACAACAATATCGCGATAGATATGGCGGATTTGAATATCATTATCCATACTTTTGAGCTTCGATGATAGTTTCATCAAATAATTACAGCAAATTCCGCTGCAATATCCAATTTTCTCACGGCCAACACAGTGAATCATTGCCACTTGCTTCGGCTTCTGCTCGATTATTTCATCGAGCTTCTGTTCTGCTTGATAGGCTGTTAAGATATTATCGTATTTTTCAAGTCCAAATTTATCGTCCTTGCTTGCATCATACTCTTCGAAACCGGTTGCGACAATTATAGAGCCAACATTGAATTCAGCCTTTTCGCCAATATCTTCATCAGATTTGTTGACCTTGATTTCGAAATTACCGAAAAAGCCAATAGCGCTTTCAAGCTCTGAACTATAGAAAATCTCGATATTCTCATCTTCCTGGGCCGCTTTGATTTTGTCCTGTATAAAATTCGCCGAAAGGCCTTGATGGGGTAGGAGTGAAGAGAGTTTTGCTGCCTTGCCCCCAAGTTTTTCATTTTTTTCGACAAGATAGACCTTCCTGATATCCGAAGCCATTGACAAAGCGGCTTCGATTCCTGCAATTCCACCGCCTATTATTAGGACATCCGATACTGCTTCCAATTCCTTTTGATAAAGTGGCGACTGGTATTGGACACGTGATATGGCCGATTTTACATAGCTTTCAACTTTATCAGTCGCTTTGTCTTTATCCTTTATCATCCAGGCGACCTGCTCGCGAATATTAACTATTTTGTAAAGATATGGATTAATTCCCGATTGCTCGCATACTCCAGCGAAAGTGGCTTCATGGTCTTTAGGCGAACATGCAGCAACTACAATATGTGTATAATTATTTTCATCGATATCATCTTTCATAAATTTCTTGCCGCCACCGGAACATAGTAGCTTATGCTTTTTGACCGAAGAGACCTCTGGGAGTTTTTCAAGCTTTTGAGCCACATCATCCAGCTCAACAGCATTAGCGATATTCGGCCCACATTCGCAAAAATAGACTCCGATACGGAAATCTCTGAGTACTCTTTTTTTTGTTTCCCTTGCCATATTGTCCTCTTCTATTTAGCTAAAACAGGTGTTTTCTGCAGAATCATGCCAACCGCTGCTTCGGCCTGTGAAGTCGAAAGAGCGATATCTTTGGGGCCTTGAGCACAACCTATGACATAAACCCCCGGAACTTTGGTTTCAATATTTACGATTGGGTCGCTATCTATAAAGCCGTGTTCATCCTTTTCTACCTTTAGCCTATCGATTATTTGATTTGAAGATGAAGATGGAATCATTGCATTGCCCAGTATAACCATGTCTGCTTCGAGCGACTCGATTTTTTCACCGGATTTGAAATCGATTTTTGCGCTGCCATTTTGTTCGGATATCTCGATATCGCTACCTTTTATGAACTTGACATTCTCTGCTATTGTATCTTTATAGAAGCTTTCGTATTTTTTCCCTGGCAAGCATAAATCTCTGTATATATGTATTATTGGTGCATCGTGGAATTTTTCTCGTGCATATCTTGATAGTTTCATAAGATTCATGCAACAAACGCCGGAGCAATAACCTACTTCGTCTCTTCCGATGCAATGTATCATAGCAAATGATTTCGGCTTGCTTTCATCGCGAAGTTGCACCACGCCAGTTGTCGGGCCGTTTGATGCATAAAGCCTTTCAAATTCGAATGAGCTATATACATTCTCAATTCTCCCATGCCCGATGTTCTCGAGAACTGAAGCATCGAATTCTTCGAAGCCGGTCGCAATGATAATAGCACCGACTTCCAGTTCCATTTCCTTATCATTCATCTCAAAATCGACCGCCTCGAACATGCAGGATTCTTTGCAAAGCGTGCAATTTTCATCTTTGGTGAAGCGCAGGCAATTTTCAGTGTCGATAATTGGTACATTTGGCAAAGCGCCCGAACATGGGACAAAAATAGCTTTCCTATCGATCATCTTTTCTTCGAAATCATTCGGTACCGAAACCGGACAGGCATCGAAACAGGTACCGCAGCCAATGCAGGCTGCAGAATCGACATAACCGGCCCTCGATCTAATTTTTACTCTGAAATTGCCTTCCTGGCCTTCCACGCTCAAAATATCGGCCATAGTGAGAAGCTCGATATTTCCATCCTGAAGCAAATCCTGCTGTTTGGGGGCAAGCATGCATGTGGAACATTCCATATTGGGATAGACTTCTTCGAATTTGATGGCATTACCGCCAATCATCGATGTTTTCTCAGCCAGATAAACCTTTCTTCCCGCCTGCGATGCCAGAAGCGATGCCATAATCCCGGATATTCCACCGCCAATAACCAGTATATCTTCTTTCATATTTTCCCTAATTCGCAAAAAATTTAACAATTAGTGAAACTTATCACATAGTATCTTAAAATTACCTAAAATGCTGTCTTTTTAAGGGGATTTGGCCCTAAGCCCTTTATTCTATCGGTGAAAGTATTTACTACTTTTGCATATCTTGGGCCTTCGGATGCAGACACCCATTCAAGCTCGACACGCTCGGGTTCTATATTCATACTCTGAAGGACCTTCTTTAATTTGGCGAATCTTCGTCTTGTGAAGTAATTGCCTTCTTTATAGTGACAATCCCCTGGATGGCAACCAGCAACCAGTACGCCATCTGCGCCCCATAGAAGGGAGTTTAGCACCATAGCTGGATCGACCCTGCTCGAACACATCACCCGGATGACATTTATCGATGGTGACACATCGAGCTTACTCGAGCCGGCTCTGTCTGCGCCGCTATAGGAACACCAATTGCATAGATAGCCAATAATATTTGGATTAAAATCTGTTTTCAAATCACTTCCTTTGGAAAAGGCCGGAAGAGCTATGCCCTCCCGGCTTTTAAGTCCAATAGATTAAAACTGAACCTGTGCTGTGTGAGTTCCTGTCCCATCATCATTGCAAAAGAGCAATGTTCGGCCTGTTTTCTCGCACCAGGCTTTGATATCATTCGGGAACGATGGACAATCTGCTATGATTTCGAGCATATCGCCTTCATCGAGTGATTTTGCCAATGCAGCAACCTTGAGTATGGGCTGCGGGCATTTTAAACCCTTTGCGTCCAGAGTCTTCTCTGCCATTTTTACCTCCACGGCTTCTAATTGATGT
The DNA here is from genome assembly GCA_046542255.1 of Candidatus Zixiibacteriota bacterium. Lineage (GTDB taxonomy): Bacteria > UBP14 > UBA6098 > JBKHBT01 > JBKHBT01 > JBKHBT01. Next base: position 22,174 of record JBKHBT010000028.1, read on the forward strand.
AAGTTTCCTTTCTCGATTGTTAAATAAATAACAACCTAGCAAATGTCAAGTGAAAAAACAAACATATCGCATATTTTGAATATAAATTGAAAAATCCGGCTAAAAAGCCGGATTTTTCAAAGAAAAGATTTTATCTAAAGTATTATTTTACGAATAATACTCTTGTTGTTTGGATATCATTCCCATATTTGATTGCGATATTATATACGCCTGTGGAAATGTCGCTTGCATCGAGCCTGAAGTTGTTTTTGCCAGCTTCCATGTATTCGCTTCGGGATTCGATGCGATTGCCCATTACATCATAGGCCTCGAAAATGACATTACCGTCTTCGGGCAATGTGAAGTCTATTAGGCATTGGGAATTGAAAGGATTCGGGTATGCTGAAACGATTTCGAAACTTTCTGGAATGCCGGTTTTTGGCATCTCTTCGACAGGCGTTTCATCACGATTATAGAACATAACCGAATAGCCATCCTGTGGTAGGCGAGCGGCGGCCGGGTATTGGCCTGTAAACAGCTCGATACCCTCGAGGCCATCGCCATCCTGAATTCCGATGGCAACATCCGAGAAGGCCGGATCGATTTCCTGATAGTTCATGATTATTCTCGAGAATCCCATACTGAAATCGAGTATGACCTGGAATGTATTGAGTTCGCCAGGTGTTGCGCCATCGCTAAGTTGGAAATCTTTCCATTCGACAATAATTCTGTCATTATCAGAATCGATAAGATAGATGATTTTGCCAGTCGAGCCCATAAATAGGTCGGTCCAGAATGGAGCAATGAGATATTTCGGAGCATCGAGTGCTGGAATTCCGCCTTCAGGAGGATAGACAGCCGGAGTAGAATGAAGCGGGTCGAATGTGATATATCCATTGGAGACAATTCGGAAGAAAGAGCCGAAATTACCATAGAATGGGAAATCGACTTCGCCCTCGATCATTCTTGGCATAGAAATCCAATCATCGGTAATGCCTGTTATTACGATTCCTTCACCATCTTCTTCTGGATCGATTTCTACCCATTCGTATTCCACAATAGCGGTGTCTGTATAATAATTATCTGCAAATTTATAATTCCATGTGAAGTCTTCATTGCCTTCATCGAAATGATTTTCATAGGCAGTGAAGTTCTGGAAATCATCGGGCATTCCTGTTTCATTGCCAAGGCTGTCTTCGGCAGTGATGTAGAAATCATAGGTTTCGCCGGACATAAGGCCAGTAGGGGAGAATGCATAAGTTGTCATATGTGATGAATCTATCGGGAACTCTTCCCAACTACCATCGATATCGACATGTAAAGCAGCCTCGACAACTTCCGAGAAATCAACAATATCTGCTTTTATGATCGTTGCTCCTCCGCTTCCCGGAATTAGCCACAAAGTATCCGGCTGATCGACAGTAATAGCTGGGCCAGCAGAATCAACAGAGCCGAAACGAATCGCAAACTCATCAAATACAGGATTTCCAGAAGGTTCGCCATTATATGCGTACATGAGTCCATAGCGGCCCGAAGTATCTTCGATACCGATTGTAGCGCCGGCACCCATATCAACATCTTCCTCGTCAGCGCGAGTTGTTTCATAATTGAAAGTTATGCCACCGCCAGAATTAAGAATAACTTCGAAAGTTATTTCGGATTCTCTATCACGATAATATCCAAAATTCCACCATATAATATGTACTTCGCTTTCACTTTCTTTGATATAGATAGCGCCGTCTCGAGGATGCAAATCATCCCAAAGCGGTGCTATTACGCCATTTTCACGATCGTCATTTGGAAGTTCCAGATTAGAAAGCGAAGATGGTCTGTAATTGGTGAGTGAAATCCAGCCATTAGACGAAATCCCTATTGAATCGAATGTTTCCTCGTAGAATGGGAAGCTAAATGGGAGCACATATTTATCGCCGCTATCATCACTGGTTGCTCCATCGAACATTTCAGCGCCTTCTATATCGATCGGTGTATATGAAAGTCCTGAACCAGCATAAGAATCATACCAGCTATAGCCCATGCTGTCTGGGCCGCCAGAGCTGACATGAGCACCAAGCACATTAATCATTTGCTCCATTACATTGTTTTCTGGTATCTGGTCAACTCCAAGAGCAGCATTGACAGCTATTGTATAATCACCATCTCCAGTAACAGTCCAGGAAGCAAATTCCACGGTATCGATATCGCCGGGTTCCATTGTCATATTTACGGTGTCTGCATATATTGTCGAGTAATCATCTTCAACAGACAGAATAAATGGAAATTCTTCAGTGGAACCACCATTATTTGCCACTATTGCCGAGAAGTCGATTTCAGTACCAGCTTCTGCCATTGTAGGGGCATCCATCGATTCGACTTCGACATCATGCTCCAGTACCATGGTAGTTTCGGAAATAGTATCATTGGCTGGTATCTGGTCACCTTCAGCAGACGCAGAAATATTAACAATAAAGTCGCCGCCTTCATCAGGAGTCCATGCGGCAAACTCGAAATCGACTTCGTCATCGGAAACAGCCGCTGTCTCATCTATTGTTTCATCATGGACAACTGAACCAAGAGAATCTTCAATAATCAGTGAAAGATGCGCTTCTACCTCTGTGAGGGAACGATTGATATAGCTACCAGAGAATACCCTTTCTATCCCTAAGCCAGTTTCTTCGGGTATATCTGCGGAGACTATCATAATATCGTAAGCCATAAGATAGAAAGAGCTCGGCAAAGTATCATTGCCTGGATTCTCATCATAATCAGATATAACAGAAGCAGTATAGGTGTATTCGCCAAGAGCATCATCAATATCCAGAGATAGAGAAGGGAAAGTAAGAGTATCTATGATATCGCCTTCCATTGTGCCAATAGAAATGCTTTCATTGTAAATCTCGGTATCTTCAGAATCCCAGATAGTGAGATTGGCTTCTACGCCGCTTACTGCGGAATCGCCATGATTTTCAAGATGCATTACAGGCTCTATCTCTCCGCCTGCCCATACTGTATCTGGAATCATAAGATCAGAAACGCCGACATCATAATCGTGTAATCCATAAGTAAATTCTATTGCTCTTTCTGCGAAAACGGCATCTTCGGTATTATAGCTATATTCAAGGCCATTGCCGACCTCTCCATCCTTTTCTATACCAACAGTCGCGCTTGCGCCATTAAGCTGAGAAGGCTCACCACCATCTAAATCTAAATACTGCAGTTTGATCTTTGTTTCGCCAGCGCCTTCATATAAAATCGCTTGATAGGAGATTCCATCTTCGCGGTCCCCAGAAAAGTTATAAAAATTCCGCCAAGTGACTACGAATTTCCTATTAGGCTCTTCTCCAATAGTTTTCGTATATATTCGAGATTCTCCATCAACAGGTATATATACCTGATCATCCCAGTAGACCGCTATGAAATTATTCGGATCAGAAGAACTGGGTATCTCACTATTTGAAAATGCTGAAACTCCCATCATTTCAAAGCCAAGTACTCCATTTGAAGATGCATAGGCAGTTGTATAGGTTTCACCATAAAATGTAACGGTGAATGGGATAGAAATTTCGAAGTAACCATCATCGGAATAATCCAATGATGGGTCGGCATTGGTTCCATCTACTGTATCTATCCAGTCGAATACAACCCCGCTTTCATCGTCCATGAAATAATGCCCAAGGCTATCCGGGCCTCCTACTCTTGCCATCAAGGCAAAAACAGGTAAGAGTAGTAATACAAACAATGTTTTCTTTGACATATTATCTCCTTTTTTTAGTTTTCTTGTTTTTATCAATATCCATGCATTATATAATAAAGCATTAACAAACATAAATCAATGTTTTTTTCTTAATGAATTTTTAATTTGCCGATAATTAAAGAATATTTAGTTAGAATAAGGATTCTTCTGTTTTTTTGCAGATGAAATGATAAATAAACTCATGGCACTGCTGTATAATAGGCGTATTTTCACTGGGTACGAAGAGATTTATATCGCAAAGTTTTGCCATTTTGCCACCATCTTTACCGGAGAATCCTATAATTTTGCAATTCTCGATATTTGCCCTGGCGTATTCGAAGGCTTCAATGACATTTGAAGAATTCCCACTTGTCGAAAAGCCGATGACTATATCACCTGGCTTTGCCAAAGCTTCAATTTGCCTTTTGAATATCTCATCGAAACCAAAATCATTCGCTACGGCAGTAATGATCGATGTATCAGTTGTAAGTGCAATTGCAGGCAGGGCTTTCCGGTTTTTTAAGAACCTGCCGACCATCTCGGCTGCAAAATGCTGCGCATCGGCCGCACTTCCGCCATTACCAAACATTAGCAATTTATTGCCAGCGGAAAGGGCTGTGTTAATAGCTTTGATAGCTGCCTCGATATCATCAGAAATTGAAGATATAGATTTGAGAATCTCGATATGCTCGAAAATCTCTTTATCCAGTGAATCTCTGATACTTTTCATGATTATTTTACTTGTTTATCATAGAATACACGTATTCCGAAAACATGTCTCATTGGAAGGTCCCATCTTTCAGCAGAAAGGCCATAGTCGGCCGAAAGCTTTAGTTTTTCGGAAATTGGTACATTTATTGAAAGGCCGCCAGTTGGCAATTCATGGTCTAATCCGGCATGGACGGAGATATTGTCGATAATATCATAGCTGGCACCAAAATGTAAACGAGGATCGCGGTTTTGTGTGAATGAAGCATCAGCAGCTAAATTAACAGGAATAAAATCCAAATTCCAATATGAACCAAGCCTCAATGTAACAGGAAAATGTTCATCGACAGAATAGCCTTCGCCATATAATTCTGAAGAATCCCATGAATTGACCATATGTAAATTCTGAACCGAAAGGCCCAATCTCAAATCATATTTTCTTATATGATGAGCAAGCCCGATATCAAAACCTGCAGTATAAGATGAGATCTCAGAAAGCTGTTCCTGAAAGTAACGCACGCTAACGCCGGCACTCAGGCCTTTGTAAACTTTTTTCGAAAATGCCAGAGCGATATTGTCTTTGCCATTTCGAAGATCGCCGGTTGGTTCGCCATCATTGTTGCGGCCAATCATCTCGACTCCGCCATGAGTCCATGAAAGCGCAAATGCCGCATCATTGCGGATATTCATTCCAAATACAGCAGAATAAATAGTCCTGTCCAATGCTAAAAATTGATAGGAAGCAGTACCTTGATATCCTTTGATACCGAGCAAAGATGCTGGATTATAAGAAAACACTTCGATAGTTGGTGATGCCGACATGGCCTGACCTCTTGCTATCGAACGGGCATTTTGCCCAAGAAGCATAAACTTACCGGGATCGCCGCCAGTATCTTCACCGAATATAGTGAATGCGAAAATAAATGCTGATATGATAAAGAATCTTCTCATTTTACTAACATCACCTTCGTCCAATAGGAATCAGAAGGGGTCTCGACTTTGATGAAATAAACCCCATTTGCGGCATCCTTGCCATTGCGGTTTTTGCCGTACCATTGAGCGCGCTGAGTGCCGGCACTATAATATGTGCCATTCTCGATGATTGCAACCTCATCTAATACCCAATCATAGACTTTGATATCGACATTGCCAGCTTCTTGCATCGGGAAGACAATAAAACAAGCGCCATCGGAATATGGCGAGAATGGTGAAGGATAAGCATAAGAATCTTCGCCTTCCGAAGGCAAAGATGGAAATTTAGAAATCAAATGGAAAGTGTAGTCATCACCCAGATTGCATATATTATCGGAAATTGCCAATCCCTGGTTAGTGCCAACGAATAGATGGCCATGTGCATAGTGAAGGCCGACAATTTCATCATTGGTAACCTCGACCATATCGATGGGATCGTAAATTGTTAATGTATCCCATTCCAGCTCTGGATATTTGGCCCTAAGAAGACCCGCAGATGTTGCGCAAAAAACTATGCTATCACAGAATGCGAAATTCCATCCATATGCGCCATCGGCGGTTACTTCCCAGCTCTGGCCATTGTCTGTAGTATATGATATTGCATTGTATTCTGCAGTGCCGAGAGCTTTCTTGGTAACAGCCCAAACGATAGAAGTAGTATCCAGCCTTTGAACTTCAATTGCGACCACCCAATTGCCAGAAATTGACACAGAGTCATCAGTCGCAGTAAAATTTTCCCATGTCTTTCCACCATCTTCTGACATTGAGATACCGCCGCCGCTGCCATCCCATATAATAGGGAAGTCCCAATAATAATCGACTGGTGTAGTGTTCACAAAAAATGCTGGAATAGGGGAAGTGTAGAAATTCATCGAATATGCAATTCCGCGGTCTATGGCCACTATTAGCGTATCATCTATCGATTTAACAGAATAAACATCGGGGCTTTTGGGCGTTAGTTCTGTATAGGAACCGACAATGGAATTATCCTGCCAATCGATTGTTTCTATTTCGGAATGATACAATCCTGATTCTGTGGCTATATGCACGATACTATTGCCAAAATCAATATCATAGACTTCATCGGAGTCGTAAACTATTTCCCAATTCGAACCATTATCATAACTAATATTTAGGGCATTATCATTTTTTGTTGTAACCCAAATCGAATTATCTTCCTTATGCTTTTCTATCTGGATTATATGATTTCCTGCAAGGCCGTCTTCTTCAGCATATCGGGCCCATCCGCTGTCGGGGTTATTTGAATAGAGTAGCCCATCTTCTGTTCCGGCCCAGTATCCATTGGGATTAGTAGTTGTATCGATATAAATTGTTTTATATATGTATGCTGGGTCATTCGGCACAAAATCGCTTCCGACTCTCTCAAAAGTCTCGAAATCATAAGAGCGTACCAGTCCGCCATTTCCGGCAGCAATCCAAAATGTAGTATCGCTTCCATCGGCTTCTATAAAAAAATCATGGGCAAAATATCCGTAATTACCGATTTCTGGGTCATATACAAAAAGGCTATCCTCGAACATTGTCCATATTTCCGGGCTTCTGTCGTAAACATAGATACCTTCGCCCAATTTATGGACCTCGGAATCGATAATTGTATCTCGATATGCCCCAACAGCCATAAAGTTTATGGACGGATAAATTTTGCCAAATGAATGATTCTCGACCTCGGGGAAAAATTCAACTCCATAATCATATGACTTGAAAAGACCCCATTCAGTTGAAACATAGACGGGATTATCATATTGCTGAATATCATTTATCCGATATATTTCATTCGTCTGGACACCGAAAGTATCCACTGCGAAAGAAAAATGCCTATGAGCAATTCGATTAGTTGGATCGAATGAATATCCATCGGGTACGATCTGTGCCCAATTTTCTCCCCAATCTACGCTTTTGACAAGTCCGCCATAGAAGCAAGGTATCCAAATTGCCGTATCGATGCCAAGTGGCACCACTTCTATATCATATGCAAGATTGCCAGGATTTATTATATCGGGCTTGAAAGTAAATTCCGGTGCTTCGATATGTGTCCATTCCTCGGTGCCGATATCTCGGAAATAAAGCCCTCCACCGAGTGGGAAGGAAGTATTATCCAAAACAGTATCTCGCGATGATGTAAGAAAGACTTTGCCATATCCAGCCTTCAGAGCCGAGAAGCCCTTGCCAACCAGAGCTTCGCCAAATGTCCCGGCCATATCATCGCTATAATTCATGCCATCGACAGTAGCGATAAAAAGCCGGCCGTCATAATAATCTATATCACCGATCGCATTCGACAAGATTAGTCCATTTTCGGGGCTATCGAGTTGGAAATTATTGGGCACAGCAACAAGCAAGCTACCAATAAAAAACAAAAACATGCTAATGAATTGAATTATCCGATATGTCTTTTTGCCATTCTTCATCAATTCACAATAATAAGTAATTTTCATATTTTCGCAAGTCTTTTAAAAACATTGTTAAATTAAAGCTTGACAAAAAGCTCCTAAAATATAACTTATAGCAGTCATTGAGCCGGAGTGGCGGAACTGGCAGACGCGCTACATTCAGGGTGTAGTGTCCATATGGATGTGTGGGTTCGAATCCCACCTCCGGCATAATACCTGAGAAAGATCAATTATTCTCGTTTTGATAAATCATAATTGATAACCAAAAGATGCCCAATAGATAGCCAAAAGAATTTTTTTCAGGAAAATTAATTATTTTATTGCATTTTTTTACTCATATTTCTATAATTAATAAGGACACAAACAGGAATAAAAGGGAAATAGGGCGATGAAAATAATAGTTGTGGCTAAGTATGCATAGAAAGGTCAAAATGTCGCCTAAGTTTGTCAAATTGCTTTTTAGTTTTATAGCGATATTTCTGCTCTTGTCATGTTCGGAATATAAAGAACCAGACTGTGACTGCGAAATAGAAATCAATAGGGATGTCAATCCTGCGGCATTTTGTTTTCCAATCAATGATTTGCCACTGGAATGGGATTTGAATGATTGCTGCTTCGGGTTTGATCATTTTTATCTCGAACTATATAAAGGTGGCAGGATAATTGATACGCTCAACACTCTCTCGCCATACTACAATTTACCACTTGATTCGCTTCCCCATGGGAGTTTCAGGCTTAGCATATTTGCTTATGATGATCAAAATTGCAGAATAGGCCGATACGACTATAATTTTCAAGTTGTGGAACAGCTCATTTTGGATAGGCCATTCGATAGATCAGACATCACAGCACCATCTGTGAGCCTGAAATGGCAAAGAGAATCTGATTGCAGGCCGCCATTTTATATACCAGTTATCAAAAGCGATGACGATACTGTATATATCGATACTATTTCCACTTCGGCGGATTCGATTTATATCGATAAATTCCTTCCAGAAGGCTATTATCATTGGCATATCGATGTTCTATCCGGTGGCCATCATTTTGCATGTGAGAGCGAAAAAGGCTTCTATTTCACTTCAGAACTTTCTCTTATAGCTCCTGATAATGATGATTGGCTTGCAGAACTATTCTTCGAATGGAGAAAATTCCCGGATACCGAAAGATACAAAATCCATCTCTGGTCGGAGTCTGATTTTGATATCGAAGAGGAAACCGTCAATAATTATATCGACTTAGACTATGAACTAGAACCGGATATATATCGATGGAATATAACAGCTTACAATAGCGATACCACTTTTGTTTCGGAAACCAGAAGATTTGCATGGAATAATCTATTTCTGGGGAGGGTAAGATGAAAAAAGAAATCATTTTCCTTTTTATATTTACATTGACGACATTGATGATTTTTAGCTGTGAAGATATGGAAGCAAGTTCAGTCGAAGTAATCACGACAGGGCCGGCGGACTATTCCCATTTTTGCAGAATGTGCGATGATACATATGTCTATCAGGTGGAATTCAGAAATGATGATACTCCTGAAGATCAAACAATCGAGCAAACTTTGAAATATCGGCCTTTCGAAGATGATACATGGACAGAGATAATTAATGATAATTCTTCTTCATATTCTATGGTGCCGAGTTCTTTAGAAGTCGGTGAATACTGGCTCGAGATTTTATATTCCGATGTGGAGGATGATGCATCTGCAGAATGGCATTGGGAAATCAGAAATCATGTCGATATCTTTTCACCATCCGATGGCATGGTTATTGAAGGCAATGAAATTAATTTCCGTTGGACTCCACTCGAATGCACCGGCTTTGACTATCGCCTTATTGTTTACAATTTTATGAATGATACGATAATTAGCGAAATTGTGCCAGAAGGCTCATCTTCCTATGAATATACTAGCTTTGTTCCATCGGGAAGTTATTCATGGAGTGTACTTTTTGAGCCGCATAATGGAATTCCGCCCGAGGTTCATTCTTTCGAGTACAACCCCGCGATTAGCCAATTGTCGCCGGAGGATGATGCCTGGATTTCTTCGATGCCGATAAATTTCAGATGGGAAACCATCGATGATATCGATTCTACGAAACTACTGCTCTGGAAATCAGAATCCTATGATACTGCAAAATACGATATACCATCATCCACAATTTCCATCGATACGACTCTTTCAGAGGGCATCTATAATTGGCAAGTATATCTATATCACGATGATACAAATATCATATCGCAAATCAGAAGCTTTGCATGGGTATTATCAATATGATGGATTTTGGCAAAATATTATCATCAAGCAAGCTTGTTATTTCAGCAGTTTTGATATTTTGTATCAGCTATTTGGCTGGAGTAGAGATCGTGGTTTTGCCTTTTGAGAATGATAATATCGATTCAGAATTGTTCGAAAGGGTCATGGAAAATATTGTTTTTGACCTAAATGATTTGGGTTATAAAACAATCAAAGGTGATGATATTTGTAACACAAATGGTTGCGCTGCAGCTAAGGCAAAAGAAGTCGGGAGAGAATATTGCATATATGGCAAAATGCTAAAATCATCCGGCCAATATCTTATTGCGATGTATTTAGTTGATAGTAAAGCCAATGAAGTCTACGTCAACAGCTATGATGGTGATCAAGAGAGCTTTGCAAATGGTGATTTGTCCGAGCAAATTCTTCGCGACTTCTCCAAAAAATTCTCAGCAAGTAATTTAGGGAATCAATCCCAGAAGGTGCCCCGTATACAAAAGGCAAATAAAAGCCAGATATCACAAAGGCTCAAAATCAATAAGATGACTCCAGCGGCGACTGCTGCATTCAATATGGTAGTTCCAGTCAAAGGCTCACATGCCAAAGCCGATATTCAGGTAGGCCTTTCTGGAGAAATATTGGTTATAACAGAAAGCTATAATTTCGGTATTTATTCCGCCTATATCCATTCCAATAGATGGGAGAGGTATATTCCATATCAAGCAAGAGTCTATAAACGCTTCGAAAATGATAAATCCTATCTTGGGCTGGGTGCTGGTATTGCAATTCTCAACCGTGCAGGATATTGGGATGAAGACGAAGATATATGGCATGAAACAATTAGCGAGATTGTTCCATCCTTTTCATTAACTGGAGGAATGTATTTTGTGAATAATAAACCAGCGGCACCATTTTTCCAGAGTGAATTTAGCTATAATGCAAGTTCTAAGCCCTATTTTGTTTTTACTGTTCAACTGGGTTTTGCGATTTTTTGATTTTTACCAAAAAATTCATTTGATTTCAAATGTTAGATATACTATATTCGATTTGTTATGTGGAATATGAGTCAATTTATTTTCATTATCTATAATCTAAGGATTAGGCAATGTATCTCAAAAAAATTAAGATCTGGCAAGTTTCTTTCATTCTATTAACATTTATTTTAATTAGTGGTTGTATTCCAGAGCCATATCCTTATCCATATCGGCCGGCTTCTGAGATTCGCGAAGAGGCGCAAGAAATCTCCGACAGCCTCCAAGCATACATAGAAGGCTGGCTAGATGGTGATAATCCTCCAGAAATCCCGGAGCGTCTGCTCCCCGAAGGCATAGTCGATGCTCATTCATATCGGCTTCTGCATCCCGATAGCGTTGAATATGACGATATCTGGGCATGGCGTTTGGCAGAACCTATCAATTTAGACAGCGTTCATCACAGCCTCCCCGATCCCAATGTAACGTATCTTTTGATGGGTCCGGCACTTGCGCCATTTGGAAGTTCGGTACATATCGAGGGTGAGTTTCCGCATTGCAGATTTTTTAGCATACAGATGTCGCCACCTTTATCTGGCGAAGAATACTGCTATAATCGTGCATTCGGCCCTGCCGAGGTAAGTATAGCAGATGTTGATATCGACCCATTGCCCGGGCATGATAATCCATTTCGAGTTGGCGAAGACAGAGATGCTGAGAATCGTAGCTATCATGTGACATTTGATCTTAGAATAGGTAATGCTGTCGAGCTTTCGGATGGTGATTTTGCACCACCCTATAGATATCCGGGAAATACGCGCTATGGCGGACTATTACAATACCAGGGGCCTTGGGGCGTAGATGGCGGCTTCGATGGTATAATGCCGGCACATGGGGAATGGAATATCGGAGCTCTATGGGTCAGGATGTATTTGCCCGATGGTGAAGACCCTTTATGCGGCGTGGATTATCCAAAGGTTTATTATGAGCTTCCCGATGGACGAGACTATTTTATAACAGCCAATTTCGATGCCCTAATCGAACATGCTGATTCCACGGTAGCGGCGCAGGAAACCTATACCAGCCCAAATGCATATATCGATATTAGCAAAGGCTGGCTGAAATCATATGGTATTATCATGAATATTTTATGCGGATATTGTCAGGCAAATGGTATTACTCATCCCGATACCATGGCGAAATTAAGAGAAGTCGATTTAGGAGCGACAGGCAGAAGCCAGTTTGCTGACCCTCCGAGAAATTATGAAGCTCATTCGACGGTCAATAATTATACCAGCTATCTTGGAAGATTTGTTCGTGTGGATACTGGCGAGGTTGCAGTACTTACAGGGAAATTACCTACATTTCCCGATACCAAATCCGGTTTGTCTTCTATGATTGATACCGACTGTCGCTATTTCTCTATAGTTGGTTATGATAATGATCCTTTCTTTGAAGCACCAGGTTCGGCGATTAATGCCATCAGAGACGACCAGATTATTGTCGATGAATATGGGAATTATATGATATGCTATTCTCGCCATGATGATAGGCCAGAAAATGCTAATGAAGAAAACAAGGTAACCCATGTTCGCTGGGGTCCTACTATGGATCTTGGCCTAATAATCAGGATAGTTACTTTGGGCGATCTATGGAATTTCGAGCAATCGCCGAATGATCCGGCTATTGCATGGGATGTTGGTAATTTTGCTTCGCCAACTTTCGATAATACTCTTCTTTACCAAAATTGGCATAGAGGATATATGGATTGCTATCAGCCAAGATTGCATATTATGCGAAAAGAAAAATTCGAATCTCTTGGCGATGGTTTCTCTGTAATAGATGTCCCAATTACTGTACATGACAAATCCGAAGTTGGCTTGAGCGATATCATTGGTTCTCCGATAGAGGCTTCTTCGGAAAATGAAGAAGGTGATTTTGCTGCAATAAATGCAAATGATGATGATTTCGATAGCTATTGGGCCTCAGAGAATCTTATGACTGTCGAGCAGACGGAATGGCTTGCTGTGGACCTTGGAGAAGAGAAGCGAGTTTCGGCTATCAAGATATCATGGGTGATATTGGCTCAAGCAATCGAGTATGAAATCCTGGGTTCAGTGGATTCTTCCAGTTGGTTTACAATTTATGAAACGGAAGAAGGCATAGGAGGTAATGAGATAATCGATAATCTGCATGTGGATTGCCGTTATATCAAACTCAAGATGGATAGATGCGTCCTCTATAACTATGGAATACATAATTTCGAAGTACACTGCCCATCCTGCGATTGCCTTATTTCTGATGAACATGCTATCGAAGAGAATCCAATAAGAAAACAAAGTGATATAAATATTCGGGTCTATCCCAATCCAATAGAAGATTTCTTTAGTATTTCATCGAATATAGATATAGAAAAAATTGAAATATATGATATACAGGGACGATTAAGAAATATCGATTATGATTCTGACCAAATCAAAATAGATGGCACCAAAGGTGTTTATTTAATCAGAGTGGAGACAGAAGAAGAAGTAATTTTGAAGCGGATTGCAAAAGTATCAGACTAAAAATAGTAATAGTTTATTAAGTCGAAGTAAAAAAATCCGCATCG
>JBKHBT010000029.1:0-35750 GCA_046542255.1 Candidatus Zixiibacteriota bacterium
GGCTAAAACATCAGTAAAGCCTTTTGCTATATATATTATATTATATATATGGCTTTAAAAAAGATGACTTCGAGATAGACTATTGCAAACGCCAGAGAAGGCTTCAGCAGGGACAGCAATCATTGAAATGGGACATGAAAGACAAATATGGCAGGCACGTGAAGCAGGGAGTCTATACTTTCGAATTTCTTTTCGAGCCGACTTATTCATCAGATATCTTCCTTGAAATTCAAATGAAGAAGAAGTTAAAGATACCTAAGAAGCCTGATTTTAGGTAATTTTTTGGAGAGATTAGACTTTATTTGATATAGTGTCTAACTCGATATAATCGAAATCCATAGGGTTGGTGAAAATATTTGATTGTATTTTACTAAGCCTTTCCCTAATGATATTAATGGCTTGAACAGAATTATCAATACCTATCCATTTTCTACCATTATTTTGTGCAGCTAATAGAGTGGTACCCGAACCTGCAAAGCAATCAAGCACAATACTATCTGTATTTGAGGACGTTTTTACTATCATATCAAGCATATCATAATTTTTTTCTGTAGGATATTTGGGATATTGAGGGTCCTTGAAATTCCATATATCCTGTCTTCTCTTGCCAGGCATTTCATCCGCATATATGATTTTTCTCGGATTGCCATTTTTCGACCATTCTATTTTTCCAGTATCATCAAGTCTTTCTAAAGTTTCGATATCTGTTCTCCAGTGTCGACCTTTTGGTGGTAGCTTGCCTTTGAAAGGCTTATTTGATTCGCCATTTTTGGTTTCACCTGGAGCATGAATGGGTGTAGTTGTATAATGTCTGCCGGCAGCATTTGTTTTGGGATACAATCTTAAGATATCTTCTTCAGTATAATCTTCATAAGGTTCATTCCAAATGGGATTTGAAGATTTTGTATAAAATAGAATCATATCCTTAAAATTACCAAAGCCAATTCTTTTGAAATTCTTAGGATTGCATTTAATTCGGGATATATCATTGCGAAAGTTTTTAATTCCGAAAATTTCGTCCATCAAGATCTTTACATAATGTCCTACTTTATAGTCTATATGTAAATAAATCGAGCCATGCTCAGATAAAATCTCTCTCAACAATAGCAATCTCTGCCTGAGAAATTCAATGAAATCGTCCCCATACAACCTATCTGTGTATGCCACTTTGCCTGAAGATGACCTGCTAATAGTGTTGGCTCTCTGGTCAGTAAATGTAAAATCAATACCAGTTGAAAAGGGAGGATCAATATAAATTAGATCGACTTTTGCCTGTAATTTATATTCATCAAGTAGAAATTCTAACCCACGCAAGTTATCTGTCTTTAGGAGTAAATTTTTCATATTTGGTATAGAAAGTTTCTGAGCAGAAGTGCGCTCATTATGTTATAGTCATTATAGGGGTTTGAAATATATTTATGCATTTTTGATTTGCTCTCGATATACAAAACTCCATCCAAAATCGCAATTTGAATAGCATTTACGTTTTTCTGTTCAATTGTACTTATTGCATCTTCGAATTGAGTGTTTTGATGACCACCAAAATCAGTCAAGAATTTTGCTTCTCCAATAATATATTTTCCATTAAATCTTGCAACAAAATCAAGGCCCTTATTACGATGATAATTTAACTTATCTTTTGCAAATTGCCTTGTCTCACCGTCATTACCATCTAATATTGCATCTTCATCATTCGAGATAAATTCATTATAATCCACAGGTTCGATTCCCAAGGCTTTAGTCTTTAACCAGTTTCTGAACATTGGACCTATTTGGCGATTTGTTTCCTTTGGTTCGGAACATCTTTCATATATCTTTTCAATTCCCATTTCATATAATCTACCACTGATTCTATTAAGAGTCTTCGGATTTCTTTCTAACGCACTCGGGTCTCGTCTTAAATATGCGACATAACTGTCTTTAATAGGAAACAAATCTAATTTCAATAAATTTTCAATAAGAACCAGGTTGTTTTTAGTTTGGTATGCAAACTCGATTTCTTGCCATAATTGTTCGTTGATTTCTCTTATTCCATCAGGTATTGTCGGATATATTCTAAACAAGTCATCAAGATATGATCTTTGATTTGCATACTCAATACTAAGTTTTGTCCATTTTTTCATAAAATGTAACTCCTTATCCTATAAATAAGCATTATAAAAGTTTTCCGCAAGAAAAAACGCACCCCAAAATAGAGTGCGCTTTTCCATAACTACTGTACATAATCGTTTTATTCAATCATGTCTGTTTTCTTTAACGAACAAGCGTTATCGTACCCTCACAAATAATTTCGCCATCACGCGAGATGATATAGAAATATAAACCCGTCTTGGCTTTCTTGCCGTTTTGGTCTGTACCGTCCCAGAGCCTTTCCTGGAAATCGGTATAGCGGTTTACAACATCAAGTTTGCGTTCGTAGATGAGCTGTTTTCTTCGGTCGAAGACTTCAAGCTCGGCGCCATCGGCGAACATACCCGGGAATGAGAATACGGCTATGTCATTATAGGAGTCATCATTCGGCGTGAATGGATCCGGCCGGCTAAAGCATTTGACCGCCTCGAGTGTAAACCACCAGCTTATCTGGCTACTATTTGAACCGCAATCATCGATATCGGGATTATCGGCTACATAGGCTGTTACCTGCACAGTGTCGCCGGACAGGAATTCTAAATTGGTATTCTCGGTGTCGAATATGAAGTTTCCGCTCATATCGCCATCACCAGATTCCCAGTACAAGCCCTGCTCAGGATAGACGAATCTATCGCCATTTATCTCATAAACAAGGCTATCGACTCTGACTCCAGCAAGATTGTCCGAAATATTAATGATCAATTGCTCCTGATTATTCGAAAGCAGAGCGCCTTCTTCAGGGTTTTCAATTACTAATATCGGAGCCTCGATATCTACATAGAAGTCAAAGAATAGCGTATCGGAATAATTGCCATACATATCAGCAACCGGCGCGAGATAACCATCGACATGTTCATTATTAGAGAATAGTGCCGTACTCGGCGTAAATGCCAGAAGTGAATCGTCAGGATAATAATTCAACCAGGAATGATCCAGCGTATATTCGACATCATTGACCACCATAAGAATCGAAGATTCATCGACACCCTCTTCATCATAGAGCATAATGAGAATCTCCTGGTCATCGCAGGCGGTTACCTGTCCACTCTGTGGATTGATAAGGTCGATATCTGGCCCGGCAAAGACCGGGATAGTATCATTGAAAACGCCCAGGCTATGGTCATCATGATTCATGAAATCATAATCGCTGTCATAAGCATAGCATCGATAGACAAATGATGCCGCAACTCCCGGCGGAGTTACCTGCTCGGTCGTTGTAAATCGATATGTAATCGAACTATCAGGATTGATAATAATACCGTCTCCGGTAGAGTCGTCCATATCAAGCTCGATGGTATTGTAACTGCTATCTATTTCGCCATCGAAATCATATATCAATCGTACCCCGAATGAGTCTTCATCGAAGATGGCAGGGGTCGTAGAATTATCATATACACCTGTGAAATCGGTAATCAGAATCGAGACATCGAATGGATTGACCGCACCAATGAAATCGGGATAATCCCGTTCAAATGTCGGCGCCAGTGTATCATCATCGCCGATATGGACAGTGATAAGCGAATCTTTAATATGAGCATCGCAATAATCGGGTTCATTCTCGCGAGCATAAATGCGGAAGCCGATATCAGCAAATTCTGGATAATACACACCAGTGCCTGTCAATGAATCCTCCAGCGGCTGATATGCTATGCCAAGCGATGCATCATCACAAGCAGCAGGATCGAAGCGGAGCGTATCATCAACAAAGCTGAGGGCCGGGTCATCGAGTGTAAACTGGAGCATTCCAGCAGAACGATAGATGCCCGTTATCTCGACTCGCAGGCTATCCAGATTCAGGCCAAGTACATCGTCTGTGATACCGAGGCTTAGTGGATATTGCCATTCTGAAATCAATGTAGTATCCTGAGCTGGCGAGATATTCGAGAATTCCGGTGGCTCGACATCAAGCACAAAGCTCCAGCTAAGTGGCGTAAATGTCGATGGATTGCCAAGAACATCGAAAACCTGAACAAGCGTAATATCGACAGTATCGCCATCTGCCCAGAAACCGATATCCGGCTCGAAGGCGAGTGTATCGTTTTCGAAGCTGAGCCATTCATGCGAAATGTCATAGCTTATGCTATCGACCATCAGCTCGATAGTCGATTCATCGACTCCTTCGAGATCGATAAGTGCGATAAGAATCGCTTCGTCCTCACAAGCCGAAATTGTGCTATCTGTCGGCCGGACGATATCCGGAATAGGCCCGCCTGCCGGGATTTCGAACCACCAGCAAAGCGTATCCATATTAGGATCGCAGTAATCCGGGCTGTCGCCAGAGATTACGCAGACATCGACCGTATCGCCGCCTTCCCATGAAACTCCAGCAATATCCGAATCGAAAGTCAAAATGCTATCAACGAAATCCAGTGCACCATCGGCCAATGTATATGAAACACCATCGACAATCATTGTAATAGTTGCATCATCCACTCCAGAGAGCGAATCGTAGATATTTATGGTGATATCGGGTGCAAGCTCGGGCACCGTGCTGGATGGAGCTGGATATTCATTCCACATAATAGGCGGCGTATAATCGAGATAGAATGACCATGTAATAGGCGAATCGATTGGATTATGAAGCACGTCTTCGGCAAATCGAAGCTCGACATCGATCATCTCGCCATCTTCGAATGAGCCTAATCCAAGATCGAATACCAGAGTATCGCCATGCCATGAAAGTTCTGCGGCATCGATGCCATATTCAATTTCATTAACAGCAAGTAGTACCGTCGAATCGATAACGCCATCCGGGTCGGTAATAATCATTCTAATATCCTGCGGGTCGCAGGCCGAATAGCTTCCATCGGCCGGCCTATCGATTTCCACGACAGGGCCACCGGATGAAATCACAAACCAACCACATGTATCGATTACATTCGGCGGGCAAATATCCGGCATATCATAGGCATTTATACAATAATTCACAGTATCGCCACCGGATAGGCTAAGGCCAGCATCGCAAAGCTCGATTTCAAAATGGCTTGTGTCCCAGCTTACGCCCGGTGATGTGATATCGAATGTACTGCCATTGACTGTTATAGTCATGCCCAGTGTATCAAGGCCGGAAAGGTCATCTTCTGCATCGAATTCTATTGTCGGGCATAGCGAACCGAATTCCGAACCCGTAATTGGGACTATATCTCTAATCTCTGGTGCGGAAAGATCGAGTATGAAGTTGAAGCTAAATGCCCCAGAAATCGGATTACGCAATGAATCCTCGCAGGCCTCCAGTGTTACATAAACCGTATCGCCATCCGAGAAGAAATCGAGTGGAGCATCGAAAATGAGTGTATCGGCTACAAGCGAAAGCATAGGATTCGAAGTCGTATAATCGGTTCCGTTTACATCAAAAATTATCGATGATTCCATAATTCCATCTTCGTCATCAAGGAATAATCTAATAGGCTGCGGATTACATGCCGAGAATGCGCCATCGAATGGCGAAACAATGACAGGCTCTGGCCCGCCGCCTTCTATAACAAATGTATAGCAACTATCCATGCTGTTAACTGCGCAATAGTCCGGCCTATCATGGGCATGTATGCATATATCGACTGTATCGCCGCCGGAAAGTGGCATTCCAAAGTCGCAGATATCCAGCGAGAAGTGGCTTCCATCCCAATCGACTCCTAGCGAAGTCGTTGTTATACTATCGCCATTTATAACAATATATAGCGAGCTTTCATCCAGCCCGGAAAGCATATCGCCTATATCGAAATCGATAATCGGGCAAAGCGTGGTAAGCATTGTATCCGGCGGAGGCATCAAACCGGTGATTACTGGCGGTGTCAGGTCTATGGTGAACATCCATTCAATAGGCGCTTCATAAAGCTCATTGCCCAATGAGTCCTCGGCTGCCAGAAGGCTGACATTCACAATATCGCCATCTAACCAATCGGCCGGAGGTGTCCAGACCAAAGAATCCGGCGGAGGGTCGAGGTAGAAGAATTCCAGCTCAGGGTCTGCGGTCGTGTATACCGTGCCATTGACATCGAGCTGAATCGAAGTCTCGACTATGCCAGTTGTATCGTATAGGCTGATTATAATTTCCTGGTCGGCACAGGCTGAGAATGTGCTGTCCAGTGGCTCGATTGGGTCTGCAATAGGGCCTTCTGCCGGGACACGGAAATTCCAGCAGGTATCGAGAACATTTGCGCCGCAAATCTCGGCAAGGTCGCCTGCGGTAACGCAAATCTCCGTCTCATCGCCACCTTCGAGATGAATACCAATATCGCTAAAGGATATAGTATAATCTGCGCCAGCGCGGCTGAATCCTGCATCATCGAGATCATAACAAATTGTGCCGATTGTCGGGCTTGTGATACAGACCGCTACGGAATCGTATTCAACGCCAGAAACATCATCGCCAAGAGTAAACTCGACATCCGGTTCCAGCTCCCCGATGATTGCGCGATGTGGTGGAGTTCCACCGGTAAGCACAGGTGGCTCAAGATCCACGGTGAAAGCGAAACTAATCGGAATAGATAGCGGATTGCCAAGCGAATCATCGGCTGCGAGAAGCTCGGCCTCGACATATTCGCCATCGGAGAAGATGGCACCCGGCTCGAAACAAAGATCGATGCCATCATAGCTCAAAGCAGGATGATCTATGCCATAAACCGTACCGCCGACATCCAATTCGATAGTCGATGCATCGACTCCATGTGGAACCTCGACATCCACAAGCTCGAAACAGAAGCCCTGGTCATCGCAAGAAGTAAATACGCCATCGAGTTCCAGTCCATCCGGCGTAAGAACGCCGCTTGCAGCAGGGCCAATCAAATCGACCATAAACTCGATGCATTCATCCAGCATATTAGGTGGGCAATAATCCGGCCTATCGCCGGCAGTGATGCATACTTCGACTGTATCATTATGCTCGAAAGAATCATGTGGCAAAGCAACCGATAAAACCGAGTCGCCAGAAACAACCGACCAGCTATATGTTAATGCCGAAATCGGATATATCGAATCATTCAAAAGCATCTCAACGCTGGAAATATCGATTCCGCTTATAGAGTCTATAACTGTACAAGTGAGGGCAATATCGGCATCGCTAATAACAGGTTCGGCATCCGGAACGATAGAAAGAGCAATAGGCGATGAATAATCTACCCAGAATAAGAATGAAACCGGCGTCATAAGTGGATTATGATAGATATCTTCGGCCGATATAAGCTCGACATCAATAATCGTACCATCCGGGAAGAAGCCAACTCCGCCATCGAAAACCAGTGTATCCCCTATCCAGAATAGCTCCGGGTCGGTCAAACGATATTCGATGCCTAAGACAGCGAGAACAACAGAAGCATCATCGATACCATCATCGTCCTCGAGTAAAATCCTGATTTCTTGCGGATCACATGCCGTAATCGAGCCGTCAGAAGGGGTAATCGGCTCTGCTTCCGGGCCGCCTGCTACAATGCTAAAGCTATAACATTCATCGGTAGCATTAGCATCGCAATATCCGCTGTCCGGCGAGTCTTCGAGATGTAAGCAAACCTCGATTGTATCGCCACCTTCCCATTCAATAGGAATGGCATCCGGCTCGAAATGAAGCAATGTATCATCGACAATCATTACAGCGGCATCAGATTCATAATAACTATCGACATCGATAGTAATTTCGATGGATGCAGGATCGACTCCGCTAAAATCATCATCGATAAAGAATGTCAAAAGTGGCGAAAGATCACCGACAATAGCACCATCGCCCGGAACCATAAAATCCACCACTGGTGGGACATAGTCGAGAGTAAAGCTCCATGACAAAGGTGTCATAAGCGGCCGTCCATGGATATCATCGGCTGCCACAAGATCGACTGTAACCGTATCGCCGTGGCTGAAGAAGCCATCGCCTCCATCGAAAGTCAGCATATCGCCGTCCAGCTCGAGATATGGCGATGAGATGCGATATTCGACACTATCGACCATAAGAACAATAGTAGATTCATCGATGCCATCGTCATCGGTAAGTAAAATTGTAATCTGCTGTGGGTCACATGCAGAAATAACACCATCCTCAGGCGTAATTATTTCTGCTTCCGGGCCGGTTGTGGTAATCGGAAGAATCCAGCAGGTATCGAGTTCATTGGCATCGCAATAATCCGGGCCATCGCCGGCCTCGAGGCAGAATAATACTGTATCTTCAGAGACATAGGTCATGCCAAAATCACAAAGGTCGAGATCGAAATTAGGGTCGCTCCATGTAATACCAGCAGAAGATAGATCGCCAGAAACACCATCAACAGTGAAGCTAACAGAACTTTCATCGAGGCCAGCAAGCGAATCAAAGAGCGTAAATTCGATAATCGGGCAAAGCGTAGTAACCCATTCACCAGCAACCGGAACAATATCATCCACAATAGGATGAGTCAGGTCGATTGTGAAGCTCCATTCGATAGGTGCTGCGGCAAGCTCATTGCCCAGCATATCATCGGCCGCCAGAAGCGCACATTCGACTACGTGGCCATCGGCATAATCTACCGGTGGCAAAAAGACCAGCGAATCCGGTTCATAGAAAGTTAGCTCATCATCGGAAGTAGAATAAACCGTGCCATCGACTTCGAATTGTATCGTAGATTCATTTATGCCATCCACATCGAATATTCTCATGAATATGCCCTGATCCGAACATGCCGAATATGTATCTTCATAAGGTTCTAAAATCTCGCCGATCGGGCTTCCGCGCGGAATATAGAAACTCCAGCAAGTATCGGAATTATTTGGTGTGCAGAAATCTGGGGCATCTGCGGCATGTACGCAGAAATCGATAGTATCGCCGCCCGAGAGTCCCAGGTCGAATCTTGCGAAATTGGCAACCCATTCATCATCATCGATAAACAGGCCAAGATGACTATAACCGAAACATTCCTCCGCACCGCCATTGACTGAAACACAGACAACGGTACTTTCCGGCCATACGCCAGCGAGGTCATCCATAAGCGGGAATCGGACTCTTGGAGTCAGGCTTCCAATCGGTACGCCATCTTCAGGACGTGCACCAGAAGCGATATATGGCGGCGTAAGGTCGATTGTATAGCTGAAGCTATATGGCGCAATCAAAGGATTGCCATAGATATCTTCTGCTTCTATTAGCTCAACATCGATAATCTGGCCATCGGTGAATGCACCAGCAGCAGGCTCAAAGCATAGATTGACACCATCATAAGTAACTTCGGCATCGCTTGTTGTGTATTCAACGCCCTCGACAGAGACAATAATACTCGACTCATCGACACCATGATCGGTCGGCGAATCGATGATTCGGAAACAGAAGCCCTGGTCATCGCAGGCCGAGAAAGTGCTATCGATTGGAATTCCGCCGCTTTCTGCTCCTTCGGCAAATGGCCCAAGAAGGTCCACTGTAAATGTATAGCAGCTATCAAGAATATTAGGGTCGCAATAATCGGGGTTATCCGTGCTGTGCATACAAATCTCGACAGTAGAATCATGCATAAATGGTTCATGATCTTCGAGAATAACCTGAGCGATAGAATCGCCGCCAGTATAACGCCATGTGATCTCCAAATCAGAGACATCGTATTCTATGCCATCGACATAAAGCACAATCGATGAAGCATCGAGTCCGGAAAGGGAATCGACCATTCTAATTATTATCGTCTCCATAGAATCGGATACAACCGCGCCCGGTGCAATCGAGAAATCATATGGCACAGGCTCGGATAAATCGACTGTAAATGTAAATGCCAGTGTGCCTTCATATTCATAGCCATAGATATCAT
Source organism: Candidatus Zixiibacteriota bacterium (assembly GCA_046542255.1). Taxonomy (GTDB): domain Bacteria; phylum UBP14; class UBA6098; order JBKHBT01; family JBKHBT01; genus JBKHBT01. The sequence continues at coordinate 9,879 of JBKHBT010000029.1, forward strand.
CGCATCTTATAAGCTCTACATCGACTTCCTGGCCATCTTCCCACGGGACAAATGGCGTATAAATCAATGTATCGGAAACAAAGCTAAGTTCACGGTCGCCCATATCGTATTCTGTGCCTTCAACGCTGAGTATGATAGTAGTCGAATCAACGCCCTCTTCGTCTTCTAATAGGATTAGTATTCTTTGGTCATCGCAGGCAGTGTATGTGCCGTGAAGCGGCTCAATGATTGTAGCAACCGGGCCTTCGCCGTAGATTGTTGTATTCCAGCAGGTTTCTATTTCATTGGGTTCGCAGTAATCCGGGTCGTCATGTGCGCTGACGCAGAATTCCAATGGCGTAAAGCGCTCTAATTCGATACCGGCATCTTCGAGATCGACAGCGAAATGCTCACCATCGAAACTCACGCCCGGAGAATCGACAGTAACTATGCCGTATCCGGGAATATCCAGCTCGATACTGGATTCATCGAGGCCGGAAAGCGTATCATAGATATCAAATTCGATTATTGAATATGGGTCCATGATAGTATCGCCATCGGCAGGCACAAAGTTAATAGCATAGGGCGGCGAAAGATCGACAAAGAAATGGGAACAGAAAGGCCTTGTTTCTGCGCCATAGGTATTGGAAACTCTATCGAGGCAGAAATGAATGCTATCGCCATCTTCCCATAGAGTCGATGGTGTAAATTTCAATGTGTCATCGTCAAAAGTCAGCTCGGGTGCATCGATCTCATATGATATATCATTAACTGTTAGCTCTATCGTGCCTTCAATTATTCCCAAAGAATCGAATAAATAAATGACAATCTCCTGATCATCGCAGGCACTCCATGTGCCTCTTCTTGGGGTTATGAGCTCTGCAGTAGGCGAGCCGCAGTCCTGCGCCGGGAAGCTCCATGTCTCCGATGGTGTCTCGCCGCAGATGTTTCTGGCCACGACCTGCCATTCATATTCCATATCACAGTCGATATAGAGCGAGCATGTTGTATCGGTGGTTCCTGGTATCATAAGCATTCCATCGAAATAGAAATCATAGTATATCGGCTCTGTGCCTTCTGAAGTATGCCAAACAAAATTGGCTCTTGGAAGATATTCGATCTCGCCTTCAGAAGGTGATATAAGCTCGGGTGGTGTCGGCGAATCTGGTCCTTCGAAGCTCCATTCCTCAGACGGCCATTCGCCACAGGCATTCATAGCAACCACATACCAGTCGAATTCCATATCGCATTCAACGTCTATCCTGAAGAATGTATCCATAACAACGCCACGGCTGGAATCATTGACGAATACTTCATATTCGATCGGGCCAGTTCCCGGGCTGGTATGCCAGATAAGATCAGTAAATGGCGGATCCTGGACACTTCTGTCTGGTGGAGCTATAAGTTCAGGCGCTTCTGCAGATTGTGGAGTATAGAATGTGCTTGTTACAGAAGAAACAGTATCGCAAATATTCATCGAAACCACATACCATTCATATTCCATATCACATTCGATATCATATTCATAAGTGGTATCTTCCAGTCCAACAGCGACTCTGGTTCCATTGATATAGAGGTCATAAACGATAGGCTCGCCGCCTTCCGATGAGAACCATGCAAATTCAGTTCCTGGATATTCGACTGTCGAGCCGGCAAGAGGAATAATGGGTGTAGCTGGAGTCGGTGAGACAGAAGTGGCAAAATTCCAGGCTTCAGATGGTGCTGAATCGCCACATCGATTATGGGCTATAACATGCCAGTTATGAATCTGGTCGCATTCGATATCGGCGATATATTCGGTTTCGGTCAAATTTGAGTCGAGTAAAACGCCATCCATATAAACATCGTATAAAATCGGTGGATAGCCTTCCGACTCTTCCCAGTCCAGAGTAACGGTGGGAGGCGGTACATTGCTGGAATCATCCTCCGGCGAAACAAGCTCTGGCGGAGTCGGAGCACCGATAACGTCAACAGTAACGGTATCAACTGCGCTGCAACCCCATGCATCTTCGACAGTGAGTATATAAGTCGTAGTATCGAATGGCGTTGCTATAGGATTCGGGCTAATAAAGTCATCGAGCCCGTCTCTTGGAAACCAGGTATAAGACAATACACCTTCGCCACCAGTAGCGGTAGGGCTGCCACCAAGTTCGACAGATTCACCAGCACAAATCACAGTATCGGGGCCAGCATCGATATCTATTGGCGGTGCAACTTCTATGACAATGGTCGAAGTATCCACACAGCCGGCGGCATCTGTTACAACCAGTGTGTATTCTGTGGAAGAGGTTGGTGATGCCTCGGTATTAGCCGCTGTTGGGTCATCGACAGTCGCTGATGGTGTCCATTCATAGGTAAAAGGTGGAATTCCACCGATTACTTCTGCACCGCCAAGCCTGCCAATATCGCCATAGCAGATATGATGGTCTTCGCCAGCATCGGCGATCATATCAGGCGAAACTATAATTGTAATGGAGTCTTCCTGCATACAGCCGAGTTCATCTGTAACCCGGACAGTATAGGTTGTGGTAACCATTGGAGTAGCATCTGGATTGGCAATATATGGATCATCGAGGCCGACCGAAGGAGTCCATTCATAGCTCAAATCGCCATAGCCGCCTTCAGCGGTAGGGCTACCGCCAATTATAATAGATTCCGATTGGCAAAGGGTATCATTATCGCCGGCATCTACAGTCATGACAGGCGAAACGAAAATCAAAACCGTATCGACTGCAACACAACCAGCAATATCGGTTATAGTTACAATATATTCAGTTGTAGTATCTGGCATTGCTCTTGGATTTGATGCCGATGGGTCGGCAACTGCGGAGCTGGGTGTCCATTCATATGTGTATTCGGCAATTCCACCAGTTATGGTCGGGCTACCTCCGAGCATAGCATCTTCCCCCGGACATAATGTATCATCCGAGCCAGCATCGGCAATCATAGTAGGCGATACAGTAATTATTACATCGCCTTCTTCGGTACAGCCATATTCATCGGTTACGATGAGATGATATGTAGTTGTCGCAGATGGATTAGCCATTGGGTTCGGGCTTGTTGGGTCGTCCAATCCGATCGCAGGCGACCATAGATATTCCAGGTCACCGGTTCCGCCGGATGCTGTTGGGCTGCCGCCGAGTTCTATCGATTCGCCCTGGCAGATGGTATCTGCATCAGTCAAATCAAGAACTATCTCAGGCGAAATCTCGATATGGACAGTGTCATAGTCTGTACAGCCGGCAATATCGGTTACTTCGAGAAAATAAGTATTGGATACATCCGGGCTTAATCGCGGATTTTCTGAAGTTGGATCATCGATGCCGTCTGTGGGTGTCCAGCTATATTCATATGGCGGGATTCCGCCGGTTGCGGTCGGTGAGCCACCAAGCATCATGCTTTCTGAATAGCATAAAGTATCATCCGGGCCAGCATTGGCTGTGATTTCTGGCGAAACGGTTATTGTAACCTCGGCGATTTCCTCGCAGCCCAGTTCATCGGTTACGGTCAATTCATAAGTCGTTGTCACAGTGGGGTTTGCTTCTGGATTCGGGCTGGTTGGGTCATCCAGGCTGGCAGCAGGTGTCCATAGATAATCTAATGTGCCTGTTCCGCCAGTTGCTGTTGGGCTGCCGCCGAGTGTCAGGGAAAAGCCTTCGCAAAGTGTATCGCTATCTCCAATATTGATATCGATTGGCGGCGAAACAACTATATTTACTGTATCGACATCCTCGCAGCCGGCTACATCGGTTACTGTCAGGACATATTCGGTATTTACATCCGGATTTGCTCTGGGATTAGGTGATGCCGGGTCATCGAGGCCATCGGTTGGAATCCATTCATATTCATATGGTGGAATACCTCCATCGGCTGCTGGGCTGCTGCCTAACATAGCACTTTCGCCCGAGCACAGAGTGTCATCAGCTCCGGCATCCGCTGTGATTTCAGGTGAAACCGTGATTGTTATATCTTCGGATTCGCTGCAGCCGAGTTCATCGGTTACGGTTATTGTATAAGTTGTTGTAGTAGTCGGGTTTGCTTCTGGATTTGGCAATGATGGGTCATCCAAAGAGGCTGTCGGTGTCCATGAATAAGTCAAATCGCCATAGCCGCCGGTAGCGGTCGGAGAGCCGCCGAGTGTTAATGAAAAGCCTTCGCATAATGTATCGCCTTCACACGGATTGATTACAATAGGATCAGCAACTTCGACTGTAATATCATCAGTACCTTCGCAACCGAAAATATCGGTAATTACAACTGTATACGTTGTTGTCGAAGTCGGGCTTGCTGTTGGGTTTGATGATGTCGGATCATCGAGGCCATCGGTTGGTGTCCAGATATATTCATAAGGTGCCGTTCCGCCCGATGCAGTTGGGCTTCCGCCCAATGTATAGCTATCACCATCACAAATCATTTCATTGGAACCGGCATCGGCAGTAATCGGCGGGTCTATCGAAATCGTAACTTCATCGGTCTCTTCGCAGCCGATACCATCGGTAACAGTGACGGTATATGTGGTAGTCGATGTAGGTGTCGCAGTAGGATTAGTGGATGTCGGGTCATCGAGGCTGGCAGCAGGCGACCATGAATATGTAAGAGGAGCTGTGCCGCCTTCTCCGGTGGGGCTTCCACCAAGCTCGAAACTTGCGCCCTCGCAGATTGTCGTATCGCGGCCGGCATCGGCAGTGATGTCCGGAGAAATGGTAATAGTGATTTCATCGGTCTCTTCGCAACCGATTTCGTCTGTAACGGTTACTGTATAAGTGGTTGTGGTTGAAACAGTAGCATTTGGATTTGGCGAAGTTGGGTCATCCAGGCCAGTAGTTGGCGTCCACGAATAGTTCAGAGCGCCATGTCCTCCGGTTGCGGTTGGTGTTCCGCCAAGTTCGTAAGTCTCATCGCGACAAATTATCTCGTCATCGCCAGCATCCACAATAATAGGCGGTGCAAGCTCGACAGTAACAGATGCCTCTTCCCAGCATCCAACAGCATCCTCAACGCGGACAGTATATGTCGTATTTGAAGTTGGGGTTGCGGTTGGATTTGATGAAGATGGGTCATCCAGGCCATCAGTCGGTGTCCATGAATAGGTCAATGGCGCTGTACCACCGGAGCCGGTGGGGCTTCCGCCGAGTTCTATCGATTCGCCATCGCAAATCATAATATCATCGCCGGGATCGACAGTGATTGTAGGAGAAATAGTAATAGTAACCGATTCTTCGACATAACAGCCCAAATCATCGGTAACACGGACAGTATATGTGGTAGTCGATGTAGGTGTCGCAGTAGGATTAGTGGATGTCGGGTCATCGAGGCTGGCAGCAGGCGACCATGAGTATGTAAGAGGTGCTGTTCCGCCGGTTGCAGTGGGCGCACCACCAAGGATAAATTCTTCGCCCTCGCAAATCGTCTCATCATCGCCAGCATCAACAATTATAGGGTCAGAAACATTGATTGTAATTTCATCGGTAGCCTCGCAGCCATAGATATCCGTAACGGTCACGGTATATGTAGCTGTTCCGGAGATTGTAGCAGTCGGATTAGCAGATGTGGCGTCATCCAGGCCGGTAGTCGGCGACCAGGAATAGCTCAGCGGTGCAGAACCGCCATCGCCAGTCGGGCTTCCGCCAAGCTCTATCGATTCACCATCGCAGGCATCCTGATCCGGGCCGGCATCGGCTATAATATCGGGTGAGATTGTTATTGTAACTTCATCGGTTTCTTCGCAACCGGCATCATCTGTAACTGTGAGCGTATATGTAGTTGTCGAAGTCGGCGATGCTGTCGGATTAGCAGATGTCGGGTCATCCAGGCTGCCAGAAGGCGACCATGAATATGTAAGTGGTGCAGTCCCACCGCTTCCAGATGGCGTGCCGCCGAGAACAAAATCATCGCCATTGCAAATCGTGGTATCAGGACCAGCATCGGCAGTAATAGGCGGTGAAATCTCGATTGTGATATCATCGGTTTCTTCGCAGCCAAACTCATCGGTTACTGTAACTGTATAAGTTGTTGTCGATGTTGGTGTTGCTGTGGGATTCGAGGAAGAAGCATCATCGAGGCCTTCTGTGGGTGTCCATGAATATGTAAGAGTTCCATAGCCACCGGAGCCTGTCGGGCTGCCGCCGATTTCTATCGATTCGCCATCGCAAATGATTTCATCCGGGCCGGCATCGACTATCACTTCAGGCGATATTTGCACTATAACATCATCGGTTGCTTCACAGCCAGCTTCATCGGTTACAGTGACAGTATAGGTGATTTCGCCTTCGATTGTTGCTGTAGGATTGGGCGAAGTCGGGTTATCCAATCCAGTAGTCGGCGACCATGAATATGAAAGAGAGCCATATCCGCCGGAGCCAGTGGGCGAGCCACCAATCTCAACAGGATCTCCAGAACAGATTTCGATATCCGGGCCAGCATCGGCATCAATAGGTGGAGCTACCTCGATTGTTAATTCATCAGAATCCTCGCAATCATCGCCGTCTGTTACAAAAAGTGTATATGTAGTTGTAGCTGTCGGGCAGATTGTCGGATTCGGGGATGATGGATCGGAAACGCCTGTGGTTGGTGTCCATGAATAAGACCATGAGCCAGAAGGCGTAATATCGCTGGTTACATCGATACATTCGCCTTCGCAAACCACGCCAGAACCTCCATCGACTGTAACTTCGGGCATAATCCTAAGCGAAGGTACATGAATACATAGCTCGACAGTAGTATCTGGCCCTTCTGCATGAGAAATAACCACATCGATACATTGATCGCTACCATATGCAGAAGGTGGAATATCCAGATTCCATGTTATCATTACAGAACCGGTTTCATATTCGAGATAACCGATATCGTATGGATCCGGGTCCCCACCTGCCAGAGTGAGCAATGAGCCAGAAAGGTCTAAATCTGCCATAACATCGGTAGCTGGACGGATTCCATAGTTCACTAATTCAAAAGTCAGTGGTATTGGATTGGGAGTAATCTCGAGGCAACTCGAGTCTAAAATGGGAGGTGAGTAGTTTACTTCGAGGTCAGTATAGCCAAAACAGGTATCATCGGTAGTACAGCCATAGATTGTATCTTCATCGCCACATCCCCAGACTCTAATCTGGAAACATCTTCCTGCGCCAGTACATGATGAATCGATAACGACATTCCAGGGGAAATAACCTTCTTCACCAGCAGCCAAACCAACCGATGGCAATGGATTATCCGATAGAATAGTAACACATCCCGGATCAACAGGCATAAGCATAGTGTTCATATCACAATAGACACCGGCATCATTCTCGATATATGCACCGATTGCCACATATGTGTCCAATAGGTCTAAAACAGCATCGAGAACAGGGTCGAAAGTCGGTGTTGGATAAAGGTCCGAGAAAAATTCGCCACCGGATTCTTCTGCAATCCATTGGAGGCTATCCAGATGCTCTGCCGGTATTGGTGAACCCGTTCCAGCTGGCCTGCTTTGAGCATTGATAAATACCACAGCTCCACTTGAGAGAACCAGATTATGTACTGAGGTAAATGTTTCATCTGAATGTGTTTCAGTTATTGTAGGCTCGGATAAGGCTGTATCACCAAAAAAATGAGAGCCCTCATTTGTAAACATAATGATAACATGCACCGCATCATCACGCCAATCGTAAAGGTTAATTGCATCTGCCATAGCATCCAATGAGACCTCCCAGGCTTCCCATACCGGATCAGGGTATTCACCAGTCGCTGCAAGCTGTGCCTGAAAAACTGCAGCATCGTCAGTCATTTGAAATCCGGGAGTTGCTCCATCGAAATCCCAAAGGAAGGCATTATTTTCAAATGTAACACCGCCAAGATGGTAATCATATCGCCTAAGTTCGAGTTCGGTGACAAAGTCGGCAACAGCATTGGTAAGCTCATCGATAATCGGGCCCATCGAGCCGGAGGTATCCATGCAAAATACGATATCCACAGCAGCGGTATCCAGGCGGCAACGCATGGTATTGGGGACTTCATCCATGGCATCGAGCGTGGAAAGGACTTTGGTTAAACCACCGCTGGAAACCTCGATTCTATTATTCGGGACTCCATCTGGCTCGATCTCGGCATAACTGCCATCGAGATTATTAAGGCTATCAATTTCATCACCGGCTTCATCGCTGGCAAATAAAAAAGCAGTTGTTATTAGTGATATACAAACCGTGAAAAGAAATAAACGTTTATTCATGAAGGCTCCCGTATATTAAATTTTAAATAAGCATCAAAATAATTTACGGGGACGCAAAAGCATCCCGAAGGTCATAAATTAATATTTGATAGCGAATTTTTTAAAAACTCGCAATTTTGATTATGTAGCAATCAAACATCAAAAACTAATCAATAAATACCTATAAAACCTCCGAGAAATATTTATCAATTATATTATAGGCTCAAAACCTATATATATCAATCATTTTCTCAAATAATTAGCAAAATTTAAAATTCACTTAATAATGCTTCAAAATTTTTATTGTATGAACATAAAACACTTCATGTAATGTATTATATTAATACATAGCTATATATTACTGTATTATTTGTATTTAAGCGCATATAAAGTCGATTTGGTTTATTTGTGTTTAGCCAAAGATGACTAGACAAAAAATAACCAAATTAATTTATTAATGCCGATCCAGCTTTATCAAAATATCAAAAGCCTTATCTCTTTTAAAGCCATATTGATAAAATATGTATAATACTTATTATAACAAAAGGCTTTACTGATGTTTTAGCCTGAAAAGTATGACAATGCGGAGCAGCGCATTGTCTGTTTATATTTAATGGGTTTATAAAGATCATGAAAAAAGCATATTGGTGATTTTGGGAAAGCAAAGATAATCATCTAATTTCTTTACAAAGCTTTGCCCAACTCGGCTCGTTACAACGCTCCGCCCAACTTCCCTGGTTACAAAACTCTGCTTCGATTCTTTCTAATGCCGTAAAGAAGAAGAGCTTCCCAACAACGATAAAAGTAAAAGTTTTTTACTTTACATAAATTTGAACATTGAATCCGGGTATTTAATTTCATTAAAAATTGCGAAATTCAAATTAAATACTTGATAATTTTGTTCTTATCCGCTTTTTATAGAATATTGGAACTTTTACTTTGGAGTGAAATATGACAGATCGTAAAATTGAATATAATAGTAATTTTTATGAAGAAAAAATCAAAGACAGCATCTTGCCCGGTGAATTTGTCGAATCGATTTCTCCCAAAGGTACATTGTACATGGTCGGTGGCGCAGTTAGGGATCTTATCAATACTGGCGAATTATCCGAAGAGGTCGATTTCTTATTGGTTGGATGGCATGTCAATGAGGTACTCTGGAAACTCAATACTTATGGAAGCGCAGCATATGTAGGCCATTCATTTGGCGTTATAAAATTCACATATAATGGCATTACATCGGATATTTCTGTGCCAGAAATTCGAGGTTCGGAATCCACTTTGAAAAGCGATCTTGAGAATCGTGATTTTACGATAAATTCTGTAGCAATGCGTCTTCCCGATATGGAGATATTCGACCCATTCGGCGGGGTGAAAGATATTTTTGCCAAAGTCATTAGAGAAGATACAGCTCTATCACTCTTCCAGGACCCAATAAGGTCGCTTCGAGGAATCCGATTCTCGGTGCAATTCGGTTTTCAAATAGAAGAAAAGACCATGTCTCATATTAAACAAAGCACCAGTATGCTGGATTCTGTTTCACCGGAACGAATCCGCGATGAGGTTTGCAAGATTTTAGTCAAGATCGATAAGCCTTCCGAAGCCCTTAGAATGATGCAACAAATGGGAATCATTCGTCATATTATGCCGGAGGTCGAAAAATGCATCGGCGTTGGACAGGAGGGTGGATGGCATATTTATGATGTCTTTGAACATACACTAAAAGCCATCGATAATGCCCCAAAAGACCTTGTACTTCGCCTTTCTCTGCTTTTCCATGATATAGGAAAACCTCTTTGCCGTTATCTGGACGAAGAAACAGGACGTGCACATTTCACCGGGCATGACAATAAATCTGCTGAGCTTGCCAAAAAGAGATTAAAAAAACTTAGGTTTTCTAATGATATAATCGAAGATGTCCTGACAATTATCGGCAATCACATGACTCAGATACCAGAAACCGAAAAGGGCAAAAAACGTTTGATTAGGAGACTTGGCGAAGAAAGAATCCCGCTTTTTATTCAGCATAGAATAGCCGACCTTAGAGCGATGGATGTGGAGCGGGTCAAAAAAGAAATCGAGGCCAATCGTGTGCTGGGCCTTCAACTTCGCGAAATAATAGACCGCAAACCGCCTCTTCAGGTAAAAGACCTCGCAATCGGCGGAGATGAGCTTATCGAGAAATTTGACATCGAGCAAGGCCCCAAGATAGGCGAAATTCTTGATTATCTTATGGACCGGGTACTCGAGGATATCGAGCTGAACAATCGCAAAAAGCTTTTGGAACTGTCTCGGGATTATATCAAGAATAATCTATAAAATCCCAGAAACAAAATGCTTATTTTTGTGTCCTTGCTTAAGCAAGTGATCGTTTGATATAGCAAAAGTTATAAAAGTTTATATCCCGATTAAACAGAATCGAGATATTAAATTTATTTTTGAACAAAATATAGGCCTGTCTTTCATTTTTGCTTAAAAGAATATCAAAATTCTCTTTCAAATCTTAGGAAATTTTCTTATCATGTAATTGGAAAGGAGAAACCAATGATAAAACCAAGACTCCTGATTATAAATCTAATAATTTTAGCTTCGCTATTAATATTTTCATGTAAGGGGCAAGAGATGAGTGATGCCAAAAATAAATACAATGAACTAACTCCACAGGAACGTCATGTAATCGAAAACAAAGGCACGGAGGCGCCATACACTGGCAAATACAATGATCATTTCCAAAAAGGTATCTATACATGTCGGAAATGTGATTTGCCACTATATAATTCATCGGATAAATTCGAAGCCAGGTGCGGCTGGCCAAGTTTCGATGATGAGATACCAGCTGCCATTCATCGCTCTTTAGATGCCGATGGGCTTCGTATCGAGATAACTTGTGCATATTGCGGTGCTCATTTAGGACATGTTTTCGATGGCGAGAAACTTACCTCGAAAAACACAAGACACTGCGTCAATTCCATTTCGATGAATTTTATTCCCATTGCTGAAACTCCTAAAAGGGATAGAGCTATTTTCGCTGCAGGGTGTTTCTGGGGTGTTGAGCATATTCTCAAAGAAGTTGACGGTATCGTGGATACAAGGGTCGGATATATTGGCGGCAATAAGAAAAATCCAAGCTATAGAGAGGTTTGCTACGAGAATACTGGCCATGCCGAAGCGGTCGAAGTGATATATGACCCGCAAAAAGTCAGCTATGAGAAAATTGCCAAGGCCTTTTTTGAATTGCATGATTTTACACAGAAAGATGGGCAAGGCCCAGATATCGGAGATCAATATCGCTCTTCTATATTCTTTACAAATAGTGAGCAGAAAAAAGTTGCCGAGAAACTTGTCAAAATTCTCGAAAAAGAAAATTATGATGTTGCAACCGAAATTACAGAAGCATCGACATTTTGGCCTGCCGAAGACTATCATCAGAATTACTATGAAAAAAATGGCCAGAGTCCTTATTGCCATTCAAGGAGAAATATCTTTGATAAATAGCAGATGCTGGAAAATCTCCATTTCGCTTTTATTGGCTTTATTCTTTTTCGCCTGTAATTCTCCTATGAAATTGGAAAAGGAATATCTTGAGCTACCACAATTTTCCGGATTCAAGGGCGAGATTGTATGGCAAAAAAGCCTAAAAGCCGATCAAAATGCTACTGGTGGAGAATTCGTAGATGGCAAGCTCCTTTTCGGTACTACCCAGAACTGGATCTATGCACACAATGCCTTCACGGGCGAAAAGCTCGATAGGATGTGGGCAAATTTGCCTGTCGAGATACCGCCGGCGGTCGATGATTCTTTGCTATTTTATGCCGGCGCTGGAGAATGGAATGAACTGGTAGCTGCTAATATATATTCCGGTAAAGAGCTTTGGAACAAAACAGCCAGAACAATCGGCTCGAAGATACTATCTTCCGACTCGACTATTTACTACGCTACAAGCTCCGGGGGCATATATCGCCTAAACCAAAAAACCGGTGAGATTATTGCAAAAAGAAGGATCAATATCGGGATTTCATGTGATTTGTTGATTATTGGCGATGAGCTTTTCATTGGAACTCGCGATGGAAACATCTATATTCTCGATAGATTCGAACTTACGATTTCCAAAAAGCTTTCGGTAGGCTCGCCTGTTGCGGAGAAATTTCATAGCCTCGGCAATAAGATATTTACAAATCTCGAAAATGGCGATCTTTTAATCATCGATAGAAAAGAGCTAAAAATTGTAAAAACTATCCAGCAGCAGGGCGAATTTGTAACGGCGCCTTTGATTCTGAATAACCTCATCATAGCTGTGAATAATGCCGGTGTAGTGTCTTGCCATCAAAGACTCGAGCCTTATGAGTTTTTATGGGAGATAAGGCTCCACGAGCTTCAGCCAGAAGATTTCGACAGCACTGCTGGATATCAGAGGTCGGGCGAGGCGAGCGTATTTGCTTCGCCAGCTACCCTATATGGTAAAATCATTATAATTACATATCGGGGAAGCCTTTTTGTAATCGATCCTGAAACTTCGGAAATAGAGCTTGCAAAGAAGATAGGTGGCCGCTTTGTGAAATCACCACAGACGTATGGAAGTATGTTGTATTTATTCTCGGAGAATAGCCGTATTTTGGGAATGCGTTAGAAAGATGCAGCCATTTTTCGTCTCTTCTAGAGCAAGATATAAATAATATATTCAATATACATAATATTCTTAATTAAACGCCTTTAATGATGTTTTAACCGGGAAGTATGACAATGCGGAACTATGCATTGTCTGATATAACTCAATCACACTTAACCTCAACATCAGCTCGCCGATGTGTCCTTCCTGGTAAAAGCCCAAAAAGCATGCCCGCAAGAGGTGCCATTACAATAGCTGTTAAAACTCTGTAGATGAAAAAATTAGGGCCGAGGATTCCTACTTCATAGGGTATTCTGGCAGGCCCGATTAAAGTTTGGCCAGTAATATAGCTCACAAGGACAGGATATGAAATACCTTTTTTATGCAATACTAAAATTATAGGATATATGCAGATGGTAGGCCCCGGTGTTATCATACCGAGTATACCTGCTATAAAATAGCTTAGAAGATTGCCTCCAGACATATGCTTTTCGATCAAACTAACCGGCACGAGAAAGTGAATTACAATCGATATGCAAATCGCAATAAGCGCGAGAAAGATGATTTTCATATTGGCATAAAACCGCTCGATTATATTGTCGATTACCAAAGATGGCGATATCATAAAAAGTATAAATGATATAAAAAATAGGATCAAACCGACTTTTATCTCGAGAGGAAGCCTTTTCATGATAATAATGACATCCCCATTTTAATAGTTAGAAACCATGCGAAAAAAGCGATGCCAAAAATTGTGACCAATGCGACAGCAATTCTTTTCATTGGAAAACTAATACCGAAAAATCCAAATTCCATAAACATCGTAACCGGTTCGATTATAACATGCCCACTTATTAGTGCGACCAGGATATATCCTCTGACGCCAAAAGAAATAAGCTCATCCATAATCGGGTAGATTATAAATCTCGGCCCCGGTGCGATAAAACCGATTATCTCAGCGAGTATAATTCTAAAAACAAAAGGCAAATCATTTTGAATACTGGAAATCATATCATGATTTAGAAATGCGCTAATCGATGTGGCGAAAAGAATCCCCATCGTAATAAGAAACATTGTTTTCCAAAGCTTTTGCAAAGTATAATCGGATATTTCTTTTAAAGAGATTTTTGGCATTATCAATATGCCCCCCTACCGGATAAAACAGCCGGTATAGTTTTCAGTAGAATATTAAAATCCAACCACAGAGACCAGTTTTCTATATAATATATATCCAGCTCGACCATCTTCTCAAATGGCAAATCGCTTCTTCCCGAAACCTGCCATAGGCCAGTCATTCCTGGTATTGTATCGATTCTTTTAAGCTGCCATTTTTCATATTCCTTAAGCTCTTTTTCGATAGTTGGCCTCGGCCCGACAAGGCTCATGTGGCCGGCGAAGACATTATAAATCTGTGGCAACTCATCGATACTAAATTTCCTGATAAAATGCCCAACCTTAGTTATTCGCGGGTCTTGCTTTATTTTGAACATCCCTTTTCCTACTTCATTTTGTTCCATTAGCTCATCTTTAAGTTTATCGGCATCTTTATACATCGACCGAAATTTTATCATCTTGAAATACCTGCCATTTCTGCCGATTCTGGTTTGGGTGAAGAAAATCGGGCCCCGGCTTTCTAATTTTATAGCAACAGCCGTCAGGACAAATAGTGGTAAGGTGAGAATGATAAGGATTGTAGATACGAGAAGGTCGAATAGCCTTTTTATAATTCTTTGTGCCTTTGTTGCTGCAACATCGCGGAATAAAAGCATTGAGACAGATCCAACTTGATCGACAATAATATCACCACTAAGTAAGTCCTGGAAAACAGGAACCATAGCAAAAAGAACCTTTTCCTTGCGGCATTCATATATTGTGCGGTGAATTGTCTCGTCTTCACAATTAGGTTCTGCGAGTATTACTTCATCGATATCCCCATTAATCAAGATATCTTTGAGGTCCGAAAATTTGCCGATGATTTTATCTTTCGGCATCTTATCGGAATGTTCATTTAGCTTCAGGCATCCTACGATTCCGGAACGTAGCATCGGTGTCTTTTCGAAATGCTCTATGACTTCAAAAGCGTGGTTTCCGGCACCGATAATTAGCTTTTTCGAAGCAATCACTCCCTTTTCTATCATCTTTCGAAGGACCAAGATAACTATTCTGTGATATAATACGATCACCAAAAAAGAAATCACAGTACCGATAGCCAGCATAAATCGCGCATAGCTACTTTGTCGATAGAGAAATGCAATAATCATTGGGATTGCGGTAGCCAAAATGCTCGACCAAAATATTCTTTCGACCATCTTTCCAAAAGAAACCGATAAATCAAGAATATATACTCTTCGATATGCAAAAACCAATACCCAAATGATAGATACAACAACTATCGGCAAGAAATAGAATTCCAGGGGCTGCCATTCCTTGGAAAGCGGGATTATCTGAACCTCGAAACGTAAATACCACGCAAGCAAAAATGACAGAAATACTAGAATTAGATCACCAATTTGCAAAAGAATGACAGCGGTTTTTTCAGCTCTTTTTTTTAATAACATATTTCAATAACCGGTTCTATTCGTTTCCATTAAAATATTGAAAAATCTCTATTTTACAAGGATAATCATCCTTTTAGCAGGGATTTTTCTTCAAAATAATAACTCGAATACCGTCATCGTGGATAATATCAAAGGAATAAGTATCGCAAATATATTCAAAGGATTTTCGATGAAAGAAAATGACATGCGTATCATCATTTAGATAGTACCAGTTTTTGAATTGTTCTAAATCAGTCCACCTAACTGTCATAATTCCCAGAAAGCCGCCAGGTTTTATGCGGCTTGCAATATTTTCAATATCTTGTGATGGATTATAGAGATGCTCGAAAACTTCTGTCGATAAAATAAAATCATATCTATCAGTTTTTTTATTTGGATAAAAGAATGGATCGTAATTATCGCATTCGATATTTCTTCTTGCGAGCAATTCTGCCAAAGCCGGGCCAGGGCCACAGCCATAGTCCAGGCCTTTCATGCCGGGTTGGATATAATCCAATGCGGAAAGCAATAGCCTTTCCAGATGTTTTACATACCCGGGCTCATCGACACAATTTTCATGGGTCTCGTAACGGGCCTTTTCGACTTTTGCACCGAGCCTTTGATCGGGGTGAACAAAAACCAGGTGGCAATTCGTGCAAAGCCAATAATTTCTTTTGAAATTGGACTCGACCGCTTTTTTCTCTTTATTTGAATTGCAGAGTGGGCATAAAAAATTGTATTTGTTTTGTGATTCGATAAGATTTTTTTTCAGATTAATTAATTAGTCGATTTGACCGGCTGGTCTGAATTCGGGAAAGCTGGCTGTATAACTGGTAGAGTCGTAGTAATTCCTATAGGTTCTTCAAAATCGTCATCTTCGTCTTCTGTTTCTGGCAGAGGCATCTGGCTTTTCTCTTTGGAGGCAATCTTTCTTGCTTCGGATAAGGGTGTAAATACAATATATTGAAATTCCACGATATTCTCTTTGGAATATTCGCTATTTTCTTCGGTAACAATGAAACCACCTTCTTCGGCCTGTGAATAATATAGATTTCCAGAAGGAGTAAGCGGCGTAAGGACGACATAGTAAAGCTCCGGTGGATTACTCATCTCGATGCTGCATTTTCCTTCCTGGATCTTATCTATTCCAGCATCGATTGCAACATACATCTCGGAAAGATCCAGCTGAGATTCTGAATCGAGAACATTGGCAAGTGGAATGGAAAACATCGAATTATCGCTTTGAGCGAAAACTGCTGAATAGATTAAAAAAATTAAAAATATCGTCTTTTTCATTATTTTGTCTCCAAATTATTATCTTTTTATTTCCATGACTGTAAGGCCAAATGGCACATGGTCAACAATATCGAGTGCTGAGTTTTCATATTGTAGAGTATATGTATGCTTTCCTGGTTCGGGGTTATCGAAAGCATTAATCGAAAGCGCAGCAGCCCCACCGAAAAATTTGCTGCCGGTAGGATAAACATAGGCATATTGGCCGACAACAGCATTGGATGAGCCACATAGATATTGCCCATCACGCATCACGCGAATATAGGCAAATCCCCATTGATCATTTGGAAAACCCGACCATCGCGTGCAGTCGGTAGTGATTGTCGCCGATGCATTTATTATGACTATAGTACTATCATCTTGATCACTGGATACTATAATTTCAACTGATTCTATATCTGTCCAACTATCGCCGATATCGATATCCTGAAAAGTCCCTTCGGCATGAGCGCCAAAAAGACCATCTAAAATGGGTGTGGTTAACTCTGTCGAGTCATTATTTGTATTGTCGATATTTACCAATATTTTATGTTTTTCCCCTGCGGCTCCCGATTCAACAGCAGTTCCAATAATATACTGTTTGCCAGCACCTGGGTAATATGCCTTGACGGCACCGCCATCGGCAGGAATCAGAAGATCGCCTGCGGAAATGTCACCCGCATAGAGTGCCCAATTTATTAGGCCAGATGTCGTAATCTGGTACTGATCGGGCGCATTCCTGACAGGCTGAGTCAATAGAATAGCCCCGGAAGGCCTTTCCCCTTCATTACAGGGTATTACAATATTATCATCGATAACACGAACAATGGAGCCAATCATAATATCACCACTATCACCATCACCGGCATTGGTCAATGGATTACGAATAACTTGACAATATGCTGAAAGAATCAATATAATCGACAGAATAAAGAGATATCTTTTGTTCACATTTGCCTCCAGGTATTACAAACACATATTATTGCTTCTCAATTTGGAATTAATATAAGCCAAATCTTTTGTGTTTGCAAGTTTTTATATATTTCTCTTCTAAAGTAATATATAAATAAAATATTCAAAATTGATAGTATAACATAATTCAACGACTTTACTAAAGTTTTGCCGAGAAGTATGACAATGCGGAACTGCGCATTGTCTTAATGAAATAATTTATCCAGTCTCTTATATTGTTGTGAATTAAGAGATATCCAATAAAAAAGAAGTACTGTCAAGATTTTTGAATCTATTGAAACTTTTCTTCTTTAATAATTGGTACTGTCCCGAAGAAAAATCAGGAATTTTTGCAGGATATAATTTATAAGATTATCGCCAAATTGCAAGTTTTTGGTTTTGCGAAAAACTCCTCTGTCAGCTTCACTGACAGAGGGGTTCCTTTCACCTTTGGCACCTGCATTAAAAGAAATTACTTCATTTAACAAAACATAAGTGATAAAATTTTGTCGAGTCTTTGGTTTTGATGGCAAAATATTAAGCCTAATTTGCAAAATTAAGCACTCTGTGCTGGAGAGAGTCGAAATAGCAAAGATGCTAATTGCGATAAAAACATGCATCTATGAAGATAGAAAAGGGGGGCTAGTTTTGATTCTTCGGGACAGTAGTGTTAAATAATTAATATTAATTGAAACTTTTCAAAATTCAGTTCGTCATATATTATTGAAATATGGAAGACGTTCGATATATAAAAGCTCTACGAGCAGGGAATAATTTGGCATTTCGGAGGTTACTCGATGAACAATCACCGATCATATTCTCACTGCTTCAGCGCATGGTATTCGACAGAAGCGAACACGAGGACATTGCACAGGAGATTTTTGTGAAGATTGCACAAAATATAGCATCATTCAAAGGAGATTCGAAACTCTCGACATGGATATATACAATAGCATATCGCCATATACTCGACCATTTGAAAAAAAATAGGCGTGATATAATTCAAAAATCCAAACCCATAGAAGATTACCATAGCCTTGAAGCCGAAGATGAAGAAACAGAAGGTGATGTAGATATAAAGCGATTGCTCGGAAAACTCGATAAGAAATATAGAATTTATGTCGAGATGAAATATATCGATAACCGCTCATTAAAGGAAATGGCCGATATAACCGGCCTTTCTTTGGGCGCAGTGAAGACTAGAATACACAGAGGCATAAAAGAGCTACGAAATTATTTGACATAGGAGCAAAATGTGAATAGTATATATAATATGAAATGTAATGAAGTAGAAAATCTATTAGAAGCCTATCACAATGGCCATTTGGACTCGATGGCCGCGAAAAATATCCATGCACATCTTTCCGAATGCCACAGTTGTAGCAAAGAATATGAAAAAACAGCGAAAATTCTAAATTCGCTTGCCCAAATCAAAATGCCCGAGGTTTCTACCGATTTCATAGAGAGTACGCTTTCTAAAATGCAAAAAGCCTATCAAAAACCGATATATTCTTTTATACCACAGAAGACGTCTTCGGTGTTTGCATCCATATTGCCTGTTTTGATTCCTGTTATTATTGGCATCGGCCTTTTGGGGCTGATTTTTATACATGGACAAAATTTCGGAAGCCCTATGGAAATTGCAAAGCCACCGAATATCGACTATTCCATTTTCGATTATGAGATTTCCAATTTATTACCCGATTTTAGTATGCCGGAGCTTTTAAGCCCGACATCAATAAGTGATTTCGCCGATTATCTTTCCAAAGTCCCTATGACAGTGATCATGTTGCTTGCATTTATAATCGGTGGTGGCTTTTTACTCTTTAATAATGAGACTTTCGTCCTTTTCGATTAAACGGGATAAATTTGGGCGAGTCATGGACCCGCGTCCTATCAATGTAATAATATCGTGATTCCCACATTGCCAAAACATTGTTAGGGGTACATCTTGCGGTTACCCGTCCTGCGAATCAATAATAACCCTAGCAATCCATCCTGTACCCATTTCACAAATAAATAATATTCCTCTCAACCCATAGTTTATATTATCTGAAATTTTTGTTATCAGCAGACAGGGCAACTGCAATGGTTGCCGCTACAATAAGAGAATGCACATGATAGGGTGCGGTACCAGAACCCGCCCTTTCCCGCTAAACGGTTGGCTCTTTGTTCCAAAAGAGCTTAGCGAAAACTGCAACATAGGCATGAGAAAAAATGGCTCGCAATGATATTTGCAAATTCCTAAGTTCACGCCTTTATAAGGAGGGGTTTTAGTGGTAGTCAAATTCCTAAAGTCTCACTCCACAACAACAAAAATAACACAGTGTACCCACAGGTACACTTTTTTGTACCCATATGTACACTGTACAAGAATGTACATATTAAACATTTCGTTAAGTTATATATTATTAAGGAGTTAAGGGTTTGGCATGGAATGTGCATTGTAAGATAGTGAAGATTTGAAAAGTTTTAACCAAAAGACCAAGGAGGTCAAAATGACACGGAGAGTTTTAACAACAGTCTTAGCAGCCATTTTAGTGCTTAGCGCAATTGGCTTTGCCCAGGGCGGACGTTCGGAAGCATTTCTCGAGCAGACCGATGAAATGTTAGAAAGTGCTGCCGAAAGATTCGGAGATGATGCACCTGAAGAAGCAGTCGAATTATACAATAATGCTATGGAGCTTCAAGAAACAGCATGGGAGCTTTTCGAAGATGATGATATTCGCGCAGCAATGGCAAATAGCAGAAATGCACGCAATCTACTTGGAAGAGCGATAGCAATTATCGATGGCAGGCCCGGCCCCGGCGAAGGCAGTGAAGAAAGAATTCTGGCGCTTATCGAACGAAACCAAAATAAAATCGATGAGATGACACCAATTGTCGAAGAATCTGGCCGCGAAGAGCTTGCAGAAATGCTAACTAATGCACAAGACCTTAATGACCGCGCTCAGGAAGCATATGATGATGAAGAATTTGACCTCGCCCAGAGACTCGCAATTTCAGCATCTGAAGTTTTAGGAAGATTACACAGAGCCTTAACAGGCGGCGCCCCTGTCAGCCCCGACAGAATCTCTGAATTCCTGGAACAGACCGATGAAATAATCGCATCGGTTTCCGAGAGAATCGGCGATGATGCTCCAGAAGAAGTACTAGAAGCCATAGAGCAAGCCGAAATCCTTCAGAGCGATGCATGGGAAGCATTCGAAGAAGGCGAATATCGAAGAGCCCTCCAGCTTTCTCAGAGAGCAAGGCAGCTTGCCCAGAGAACTGCGCGAAGAACTCATGAACTGGATCCCGAAATGGTCGAAGCAAGACTTAATGCTACCGATGAATTCATTGAAAGAGTCGCAGAAGATATTGAAGCCAGTGATAATGAAGAAGCAATAGCAATGCTCGAAGAAGCAATCGCTACACAGGAAGAAGCAAGAGCAGCATTCGAAGATGATAATAATGAAGCAGCCTTGAGAACAACAATGGCAGCAAAGAGAATGGCTGGAAGAGCTGCTACAATGGTCGGCTCTGATATTCCGGCTGAAGATGTCCTCGAAGCTTTGAATGTTACTGATGACTATATTAGCGAAGTTACACCAGTAATCGAAGAGACCGAGAATGAAGATGCTATTTCCATGTTAGAAAATGCCACAACCGTTCAGGCAAATGCATGGGATGAATACGAATCCGAGAACTATCGCCCGGCAATAGAAAAAACCACAATGGCAAGAAATATTGCAAGACGTGCCCTGACTTTATCGGGAGCTTCAATCGGTGACTGATCATGTGATGAATAAATAAAATACATCTCCCCAGATATAGAAATCCGGCGAAAGCCGGATTTCTTA
Organism: Candidatus Zixiibacteriota bacterium; assembly: GCA_046542255.1. Lineage (GTDB taxonomy): Bacteria > UBP14 > UBA6098 > JBKHBT01 > JBKHBT01 > JBKHBT01. Next base: position 31,251 of record JBKHBT010000029.1, read on the forward strand.
ATTTATATATTCTTGAATAGTAATTAAATCATTCAATAAAAATTTCTCTGGCTATTTTTCGTTTCGTATAGTATATTAATTAATTATGAGTGACCAAGTAATTATAAATTCACAGGTTCATGAATCCCGAATAGCGATACTGGAAGGCAAGAAACTTGTTGACCTTTCGATCGAGCGTCCAGACGAACGTCGTTTGGTCGGCAATGTCTATAAAGGCAAGGTTAACAAGATTCTATCGAGTATTCAGGCCGCCTTTATCGAAATCGGGCATGAAAAACAGGCATTTTTGCATATCAATCAAATAGCTACAAATGACCTGCGCAATTTTAACCGTAAACTTCCAGGCAATTACTTCACTAGCCGAAGAAATAATCAGAATGATATCAGGCGAATTTTCAGCAAAGGCGATGAAGTAATTCTACAAATCCTTAAAGAACCCCTCGGCGATAAAGGGCCAAAAGCAACGACAGAAATAGCCATCCCGGGAAGATATTTAGTACTTATGCCCGGCTCGCACCATATCGGAGTTTCAAGGAGTATTCGCAATAGAGGCGAAAGGCTAAGACTTCGAAAGATTGCTGGCAACTTAAAAAAACCGAAGAATTTTGGCCTAATTGTACGAACTATCGCTGCCGGACAGAGCGAGCAAAACATTAGAAAGGACTTGGAACACATATTGGCATCTTTCGAAGATGCTATTCGCAAGGCAGCAGCATTTCCACCACCAGCTTTGATATACCGTGATATGGGAATGGCGGCTGCGCTGGTTCGCGACCATTTCTCGCCAGATACACAATCGTTATGGATTAATGACCCGGAAGAATACAAGAGAATCAGGCAATATGTCGATGATGTTGCGCCTATTCTAAAAAAACGTGTCCATCTATATAAAGGCAAGAAGCCTATTTTTGACCATTTCGGTGTCGAAGAGCAGATTGCAAGCCTCTATACCAGCCAGGTTAGGCTTAAATCCGGAGGCTATATCACAATAGACCATACAGAAGCTATGGTTACAATCGATGTTAATTCCGGTTCTTTCAAGGCTCGGGGCAATTATGAAGACAATATTCTGAAGCTAAATAATGAAGCCGCAGAAGAGATCGCAAGACAGATCACTTTGCGTGACCTTGGCGGCCTTATCGCTATCGACTTCATCGATATGACGCAAAACAGAAACCGTCAGAGCCTTTATAATACTTTTCGCCGTGCGATGCGTGCCGATAAAGCGCCTTCGAGAATACTCAATCCAAATGAATTCTGCATTGTGATGCTTACAAGAAAGAAAGAACAGAAAAGCGTTCTTGAAAAAATAACACGTGAATGCCCTGTATGCAATGGTTCGGGAAGAGTACTTTCGGCAAATACTGTCGTTACGAATATCGAACGATGGTTTATGCGTGCAAAAAGGCAGAATAAAGCCACAAGATATATCCTTTTCGTACATCCTTCAGTTGCAAGAGACCTATCTGCCGAAGATAATCAGCAGATAAAGGCTATCGAAGAAAAATACGAAGTCGATATCGATGTATTCCCGGAAATATATCTTCACCATACGAAATTCATTATTGTTGATCCATTACTGGGCGAAGACATCACCGAAAGATACCTTTTCGATGATAAAAACGGCAAATAATAGATAAAAATTGCGCTATACATTTTTGAAGTGAAGTTGATATGAAAAAGCTATGGCTATTATTGCTTCTTATTTGGGTATTTTCCTGTTCTACAGAGAAAAAGGCCAGAAAAAATGCCAAAAAGCTACAGATAATTTCTGTGAGCTGGAGTGATAATCGCCATCTTGCATATATTGCAGAATGTGGAGATAGCTATCAGTTCCATATCGCACAACTGGTGCATAATTCACCCAAAATTATCTTCGACAGCACAATTACATCAGATATAGATAGGCCCTATTCGCCGATTGCATATTGCCATACATTGCAGGAAGCATATTTTCCCCATGAAAATAGTATCCTAAAATATGATATAGCAGAAAAGGCTCTTATGGATTTTGCGATGTATCTTCCCGTTAAATATCCTATCGAAGAGATGTTTGCACAGCCGGGAAGTACTATGGCCTATGCCGCAAAATCCGACTATCGCGAAGATTTCGAGGGAGATTTTTTCTGGTGGCTTATCTGGATGGATCTGGTTAATGGCGAGATTATATTTGATACACATGATTGTTTCTCGCCCTTTGGATTTTATCTCGAAAATGATAAAGGTCTTTTGCATTATGTTGCTATAGATACCATCGGGCCGCAGAATGATACCACAGCTTATACCATAGATAAAAAAAACAGACGCCTGAAAAAGAATATGAAAACCCCAAAAGATATTCAAAAAAGCTATCGCAATGAATGGCAATCGCCGAATATGAAATATATCGCTGTTCAGGGCGATTATGGTATTGAAATCGAGCAAATGTATTAATATGAATAAAGGAGCAAATGTGTTCGATGCAATGGATTTCCTAAACAGCATTAATTTTATACGCCTTGGTGGAAGCGATGGCGAGAAAAAGGCAGCACAAATAATCAAACAAAATATGAAAAAAATTGGGCTGAAAACAAAAATCGAAGAATTCGATATCACAGCTTTTGAGAAGGGCAAGGCAACTCTCGAGGTTTTAGAACCATACAAAGCCATTTACGAAGGTTTCCCGATTGGCTACGGCGGCGATATCGATGAGACATTCGAGCTTTATCCTATTCCAGTTGACCCGATGGATATATCGGCTATTCATAAAGGCAAATGTATTTTATCTTCGAAAAGGGCACATTATAAGGCATTCGAGAATCTTAAGAAATTCGATATTCCAGCGATTATCATGATCAATCCGCCATACCGGAAGCCGCAATATACCTGTTCATCTATCGAGGCTGTCGAGGAATTCGGCAAATTGCCCGGCATCAGCCTTTCCTATGATGATTGCCTCGAAATCGCAAGCAGAAAAGCTACAAGGGTACGGCTGATCATAGAAGAGAAATCATATCCCGCCAAATCTCGCAATGTAATTGGCACATTGCCTATGGATGGTGTGGATAATATCATCGAAGATGAGGAGATAATAGTCTGTGGCCATTTCGATAGCGTGGCGACCTCGCCGGGTATGATAGATAATGCAACAGGAGTGGCAAATGTTCTTATGATGGCGGAGAGATTTACAAAAGATAAACCGAGGCGTAGGATGAAGTTTATCGCTTTTGGAAGTGAAGAGCTGGGGCTTCGAGGATCAAAAGCCTATATCGAAGCGCATAAAGAAGATCTCGATAAGATTAGGTTTATTGTAAATATCGATATCGCTGGAGATATTCTTGGGACTACATTTTCCAAAGTAACCGGCCCAGAAGAGATTAAAAACTACCTTGATTCATGGAAGAAGATACATGGTTTTACGCTCGATAATAGCCATGATATATATTCCAGCGATAATATGCCATTTTGCAAGATGGGTATCCCAGCGGTATCATTCGGCTATGGAAGAACTTCCGGGTATTTTGTGCATTGGTCTGGAGATACTATCGAGCATGTCAGTCAGGATGCTCTCGATGAATCTGCAGGGATAATCGAGAAGTTTATTCGCGAAATTGCATTCAGCGAAGTATTTCCTTTCGAGCGAAAAATTCCTGAGAAAATCCAAAAGAAGGTCGATGAGTATTTCGGCAATAGGTGGAACGGTTCATAAAATGTCTGTTTAAGGCAATGTCCCATATTTTCTGTAAAATTGAAAACTTTGAAAAAAAAAAGCATCCAATGACTCAGAAGCAAGATACAATGGTAAAGGAAATTTTGGGTAAAGGAAATTTTGCAAGCAGCAATTAACAAAGATGGAGATTTTCTAAAGGAGATAATCACTGCAATTCTCCAGACAATGCGCTGTTCCGCATTATCATACTTTTCAGGCTAAAACATCAGTAAAGCCTTTTGGGTATATATATTAAGTATTATATTTATGTTATATATATGGCTTTAAAAGAGGAACTCTTGTAATTCGAATGTGACCAACAGATCGATGTCGGCAAGTATAAGCGCGATAGCAAGCTCAATACTATCAATCGCAATGGATACAAACCACGAACTCTAAATACAAGGTTTGGTAAATTCGAACTCAAGAAGCCAGAAATCCGAGAATATTCTTTTGAAACTCGTATTTTGGAGAAATATCAGCGAAGCGAAAAAGCTTTAACAGTGGCAATGCAGTAGATGGTGATTTCAGGTGTATCGACAAACAGAATCAAAAAAATCATGGAAAACTATCATTAAGCTTGTCCCATACTCAACTCTAATGCTTGAAAAAAATCATTATTTGCTATCGATTGCAATAGTTTATCGAAGAGTCAAATAAATTAAGCGACTTCAGCCAAAAACCAGAAAGAATGATGTAAATAAAAAAACCGCCCTCTATCAAAAAGACAAGGGCGGCCTTTTCGGACTGTATCTATCCTATCTAATCAGAGAAATTGTGCCTTCGCAGACTAATTCGCCGTCTTTTGTTAT
>JBKHBT010000123.1:0-8385 GCA_046542255.1 Candidatus Zixiibacteriota bacterium
CTGGTTGTAGGTAGTTATGAAGAAATGGTTACAGTCGAAAGCGGGAATATAGATGCTTCCGGTACAATCCTTTCCACAGGCCTTACACTTGGCTCAGAGACTGTCGAATCCTGGGATGCTTTCCTACGCGATACAGATACACTCCGCGGAGTAAATGTAGATACCATTGTCGCTATGAATGATTTCAAGGTCCATGGCGAGCTTATTGCTGATTCGATTCAGGCAGCTTCTGATACTGTTCATATCGATGATAATATGAGAATCCATGGGGATCTTTATGGAGAATGTGCAAAATTTGAAACACGTGTTCCTTCTTATGATGTCCTTTTAGATGAAGGGTTTGAGGGCACAACTTTCCCACCCACAGGATGGACACAGAATTATGTAAATGGCACAATTGATTGGGTACAGACCGCGGAACCTCATAGTGGTTCATATTGCGCAGAATTTACTCATTCAAGTTGGTCGGATTATGCGACTGAGCTTATTACTCCTTCGATGGACCTATCTGGCTATTCAGCCGGTAGTGTTACACTTTCGTTCTGGCATATGCAAGAAGCCTGGGGAAGCGATCAGGATACATTGGCAGTATATTACAGTACTGATGGTGGATCATCCTGGAATTTCATAGAGAGCTGGAATACAAATATTGATAGCTATGTCATGGAAGAATATGTTTTACCAGACCTATCGTCAGACTATATGATCAAATTCTATGGTTATCAAAATTATGGCTATGGAGTTCTTCTGGATGATGTCCTTGTTCGTGCTCTTACAGGTGTCGATTTTGTTGGTACTGACCTTTGCGAAGGCAATATTTTGGCCGACGGCGATATCGAAGCCGGAAGTTTTACTTTGGGCGGTACAACAATTTTATCATGGCCTTCTGGCGGCTCTGGAAGCTTTGACCCGGATACTATTGAAGGCATCCATCATGACACGATCGTGGTTATGAATGATATGAAAATTGTCGGCGAGCTTATTGCCGATTCGATTCAGGCAGTTGGCGATGTTATCGAATTGGATGATGATATTCATGTCCATGGCGATGTCATAACCGATGGCGGATTTACGCCCGATGGCACCGATTTCGGAACAGCATCACAGGTTATCACTGCCGATGGTACTGGCGGATGGTCATGGGAAGATGTTGCCGGTGGCTCTGCCGATGCTGACTGGTCATATGTCGGCACAACAGATGACCTATATAATACCGACCTTGGCAATGTATCAATCGGCCAATCAACTTCACCGGATATTGCAAACAGGCTGGAAGTCTACGGAACCGGCGAAACCACCGAAAAGGCAGTTGTCGGTATATCAACTACCGGCCCGGAAGGCTGGCTTGGTACTGCAATATACGGCGCATACGGCGAATTTGATTCGGATAACTATGGTGGACTTGGTATGAGCGGTTATGGTATTCAGGCTAAGGGTGCTACTTATGCTGGCCAGTTTATTGGCGATGTCGAGGTTCAGGGCGATATTAAGATCGATGCTGGTATTACTTCCGATGGCACCGATTTCGGTACAGCCGATCAGGTTCTAACAGCCGATGGCGCTGGCGGATGGTCCTGGGAAGATGCAGCCGGCGGCGGCGCAGTTTCGCTTCAAGATGCTTATGACGAAGGCAATACAATTGCAATCGGCTCTGCTGGCGAAGTCGATATCGATGCTCCAGAATCTGCACCAGGCACTGGCGATGGCGGACGCGCACTCGATGTAACTGGAAATGATAATTCGCAGGATGGCGTTTTCCGCGCATATAATGCCGGCGATGGCCCGGCGATTTTCTCATCGGGACATCTCAGAATCAACGGCGCTAAGAAATTCTATTCATCAACCGACCTCAAATTCCAGCTCGACCAGGGCGGCTCTTCATCTACTAATAATTCATTCGATATTCGCGATGATGCTGATGATAATGTCGTAACAATCGATGAACAGGGCGTTGTCGAGCTTCACAAAGCCCCGCATGGCGATAATAATGCCAGAACCGACTGGGAAGCAGAATATGTAATCACAGTTGGCATGGACAATGCCGATTTCAATATGCTTCAGGATGCTATTGCTTATGCCAATGGACTTACGACTATAACTGGAGCAGTAATCGAAGTTGCTCCTGGACAATATCGCGTTCCTGATGTCACACTTAATGAAGGCATTGTGGTTATGGGTTCTGGTTCGGATAATACAGTATTTATGGGAATCGATGTGGCTACATTTACAATTAGCCAGGATGCAGCAGTCCATGATGTGCAATTTAGCAGTATCGATGTTGTTTCTGAAGGCGAAATCCATGAATGCGACCTTAGCTCGGCTACGCTTAACAATGGCAAAATGGTCGATTGTTATGCTTCAGGAATGACAAATGTAAATACTGAAGAGAAAGTCATAATCGAAGGTTGCGAATTGACAGGTTTTGATATCACTGGTATGACATCTATTTCCGATTGTGTAATAGACGGCTCTGATATGTCAATGATCAATGCTGGCTCCAATGTCCACATGACAGGCTGTGAATATATTGGTATGCTCAATGTAACTGGTGAAGGCGCAGCTCTCTATGCCGAAGGCAATACATTCATGATGGGTGAAGTAACTATAGCTGATATGGCATCTGGTGAATTCAAGAGCAATCATTTCATCGAGATGACCAATGGTATTCATATAATGGACATGGCATCTGCAAATATCATTGCAAATGATTTCATCTCCAATATGATGTATGGCGTTTATGTCGAGCTTGGCGAAGAAGTCTGTATCATGAATAATTCCTTCGATGGAAACAATGGTGAAATGGGCCAAACAGGCATTAAAATCAATGAAATGGGTATATTGATTGAACTAACAATTAGCGGCAATAGCATCAATAATCATTTTAATTCTGGTATTGATATTGGCCAAATGCTTGATCTTCCACTTGGTAAATATGTCATAAGCCACAATAATATAACTGGCAATGCAACAGGTGCGATTTTATTGCCATCTACTGGGCTTTTCACTCATAATAATGTCATTGGCAATACAACAGAGGATTTGATGGCAGGTAGTCCTATGATAGTAAGTTATAATACAATACAGTCACACTCTAATATGGTTCCAGGTGGCACACCAATCCCAGGAAGCTATAATCAAGACCAGACAGGAACGCCATATACAGGCGGAACCAATCCTGGACAGCTTCCTTGATTGATTAACTTAACTTAAGTCTATTAAACCCCTCCATGTTTTGGAGGGGTTTTTTATTGGGTTTATGAATATTCAAATTCTCTATTGACTTTATGAAGCTTAGCCTATTAATTCTGGCTCTCTGCTCTTACCGCAGTCAAAAATACTTGTGTCTTTGAAATAATTGATTTATTATGTAGGAAAAGGAACAGTTTATACCCTTTTAAGAGGTATATATGGAAAAAAGATTTAATGAAATAATTCGTAATGCACCAATAATTGATTATGATGCCAAACTCGAGCTTATCGATATGTGCAAAGTTCTTTCAATCGAATTCGAGAGATTAGAGGGCCTCGACAATCGCCTTATTGCCAGCCTATTGCGTACGCGAGAGAATGACTATTCGACAGCTTTATCGCAATTTGTCGCAGTTCCTCATTTTCGTCTCGATGGCGAGGGCAAATTTTACATGGTGATGCTTCGTTGCAAAGATGGCATACATTTCAGCAGTCTTTATCCATCTATCAAAGCGGTATTTGCTTTTGCATCCTCGCGCGAGCAGAGAAAAATGCATCTTCATGCTCTTTCGAGAATAGTCAAGATAACTTCGCAGAGCAGTTTCCAGGATAGATGGCTTCAAGCCAAAGGTTCCGAAACTTTGGGCAAGATTTTTATCAAACCACATAAAACTATAACCTTAAAATACTTAATGAATACAATGCAATGAAACTAAAAAAAGGACTTGGATTTTTAGACGTATTTGCGCTTGCATCTGGCGCTATGATTTCTTCGGGCATTTTTATATTACCTGGCCTTGCATTTGCTAAAGCTGGGCCATCTGTTTTTCTATCATATTTTTTTGCCGGCCTTCTTGCATTGACCGGTGCATTGAATGTTGCAGAGCTTTCATCTGCAATGCCCCGCGCTGGCGGTGATTATTTCTTTATCACCAGGAGCATGGGCCCGCTTGTCGGTACTGTCTCCGGAATGCTTAGCTGGTTTGCTCTATCACTTAAAACGGCATTTGCGATAATCGGTATTGCAGAGATAATCTTTATTTTATCTGGTTTTGATATCATTGCCTGTTCGATATTGGCAACGCTGGTTTTTGTAGTTCTGAATATTATAGGCGTTTCGGCCGCTGGCAAATTCGAGATTGCTATTGTTTTTGGGCTTCTTGCAATTATGGCATTTTATACAATAGCCGGCCTTCCAAAGGTCAAGATTATGAATTTTGAGCCATTTACGCCTAATGGTTTCAATTCGACACTTGTTACTTCCGGCTTTGTTTTTGTTTCATTTGGCGGATTGCTGAAAGTTGCCAGTATCTCTGAGGAAATCGATAATCCTAAAGTCAATATTCCGGCTGGGATTTTCGCTTCGCTGGGAGTTGTAACCCTTTTTTACTCGCTTTTGCTAATCGTAACTGTTGGTACATTAGACGGTAAGGTATTATCCGGTTCTACAACTCCCATATCTGATTCGGCCAGGGCTTTTCTTGGCCAGGGTGGCTTTATTGCTCTTACTATTGCTGCTATGCTGGCTTTCATATCTACTGGAAATGCAGGTATCATGTCGGCTTCGAGGTATCCTTATGCACTTTCTCGCGATAGTTTGCTCCCTGATTTTATCAGCAAGCTTCATCCCGGGAGCAAGACACCGATAGTCTCTATTATTATGACGGGAATTTTCATTATTATTGCGATGTTGATGAGGCTTGAGGTTCTCGTCAAGGCAGCTTCAACAGTTGTAATCCTTACATATATATTGGCTAATCTTTCAACTATAATTCTTCGCGAGAGTCATATTCAGAATTATCAGCCATCATTCAAGGCACCGCTTTATCCGTGGGTACAGATTATTGGCATTATAGCATTTATATTGCTTATCTACGATATGGGTTGGACAGCGATCGCTACAGCAACTGGCCTTATAGCATTGGGTGTGGCTTTCTACTTTGCTTATGGCAAACGACATAGCGCAGAGGAAAGTGCATTGACGCATCTTATCGCCAGAATAACAGACAAGAAACTTGGCACAAGCGATTTGGAGGAGGAGCTAAAAGGAATCATATCCGAACGCGACAATCTATCATTCGACCGCTTCGATGACCTTGTCCGTGATGCTGAGATTATCGATATCGATGAAAAACAGGACCTCGATAGCATCCTTAAAATGATTGCTGATATTCTCGAAGAAAAGACAAATATCTCCTCCGAGAAGATATTCACTTTATTGCAGGAGCGTGAGAAAGATTATTCCACAGCTATTTCGCCTTTTGTAGCGGTGCCTCATCTGGTTTTAGAGGGTACTGAACGTTTTCACCTTATTGTGATAAGGTGTAAGGAAGGCATATCTTTTTCAGATATGTATCCTGATGTGAAGGCACTTTTTGTTCTTGCTGGCAGCCGTGATCAGCGGACATTCCATCTTCAAGTGCTTGCTGCGATTGCACAGATTGTGTCGAATGAAAAGTTCGAGAATAGATGGCTGAAAGCTCGCAATGAAAAGAATCTTCGAGACCTTCTTATTCTTTCGGATAGGCGGAGGATAGTAAAAGAGTAGCAATATTTCGATATATCATCATTTCGCTTGTCATATATTAAAAAGCGATAATAAAACAGACAATGCGCTGTTCCGCATTGTCATACTTTTCAAGCTAAAACATCAGTAAAGCCTTTTGAATTTATATATTATGTATAATATATATGTTATATATGGCTTTAAAAGATTAAATCAAAGGCATTATGTGTATCTAAGTATTATGAATATTTATATATGTGACTGTAGAGTAGAAGAGAATAGTCATAAAAAATAAAATTTGTTTGACATGGCAAATATGAGCATATAAATTCTCATTTAAGTCATCGAGAAGGGAGCAACACTTTTTAGAATGATATGGCTATGAAACTAAAAAAGGGACTTGGATTTTGGGATGTCTTTGCTCTTGCTTCAGGCGCAATGATTTCCTCAGGAATATTTATATTACCTGGCCTTGCATTTGCTAAAGCTGGGCCGTCTGTTTTTCTATCGTATTTCTTTGCTGGACTTTTAGCTGTTACTGGCGCCATGAATGTAGCTGAACTATCATCAGCGATGCCTCGTGCAGGAGGCGATTATTTTTTTATCACCAGGAGCATGGGGCCGCTTGTGGGTACTGTTTCGGGGATGCTTAGCTGGTTCTCTCTATCCTTGAAGACGGCTTTTGCCATTATCGGTATCGCTGAGATTGTTTTTGTTTTATCAGGTTTTAGTATTATACTATCTTCAATAATTGCGACCATAGTTTTTGTAGTTCTCAATATAGTCGGCATTTCAGCAGCCGGTAAATTTGAGGTTACTATTGTATTTGGTCTTTTAGCGATCATGGGATTTTATACAATAGTCGGCCTTCCTAATGTTAACGTTACGAATTTTGAACCATTTGCACCCAATGGTTTTAATGCGACTCTTATTACTGCCGGTTTTGTTTTTGTTTCATTTGGTGGATTAATTAATATTGCAAGTATTTCAGAAGAGATCGATAATCCCAAATTCAATATTCCTGCTGGTATTTTCGCTTCATTGGGAATAGTGACGCTTTTTTATACGCTTTTACTAATTGTTACAGTCGGCACTCTGGATGCTAATGTTTTGGCCGGTTCGATTACTCCGATTGCCGACTCTGCGAGAGTATTTATGGGCAGAGGTGGTTTTATTGCGTTGACAATTGCGGCCGCTCTTGCATTTATATCTACTGGTAATGCTGGAATAATGTCTGCATCGCGATATCCTTTCGCACTTTCGCGCGACAATTTGCTTCCTAATTTCATTAGCAAAATCCACCCTAAGAGCAAGACACCGATTGTATCAATTATTATAACTGGAGTATTTATAATTATTGCGATTTTTATGAAACTTGAGGTTCTTGTTAAGGTAGCATCTACAGTTGTTATTTTGACATATATTCTTGCGAATCTTTCGACAATAATTCTTCGAGAGAGCAAGATACAGAACTATCAGCCTTCATTTCGTGCACCTTTATATCCCTGGGTACAGATAATTGGGATTGTGGCTTTTGTGCTTCTGATCTACGACATGGGACTTACGGCGATTCTTCTGGCGGTTGGGCTGATCACTTTTGGCATTGTTTTCTATTTCGCATATGGTAAAAGAAATTCCGAAGACGAGAGCGCACTTACGCATCTTATCGCCCGAATCACCGATAAGAAGCTTGGCACAAGCGGCCTGGAGGATGAGCTTCGCAAGATCATATCCGAGCGCGATAATCTTTCATTTGACCGTTTCGATGAGCTGGTCAATAAGGCCATAGTCTTAGATATAGAAGAACATCAAGAGCTTGACAGCGTCCTTCGGATCATTGCAGAAAATCTCGCAAAACAAACCGATATATCCTCCGATGAGATATTTAGTTTATTGCAGAAACGTGAGAATGAGTATTCCACAGCGATTTCGCCATTTGTTGCGGTTCCGCATCTTGTTTTGGAGGGTACTTCTCTTTTTCATCTTATTTTAATTAGGTGTGAAGATGGCATCTATTTTTCTGAGGAGTATCCTAATGTGAAGGCGATTTTTGCACTTGCGGGTAGCCTCGATGAGCGCACATTCCATCTTCAGGTACTCGCCGCCATTGGTCAGATTGTGTCCCATCCAGATTTTGAGGATAAGTGGATTAATGCTCGAGGCGAGAAGAATTTACGGGATCTGATTATTCTTTCGAAGAGGCGGAGGATATAGAAGAAATAGGAATATTCAAATATTCATTGCCTTAATATGATTTAAATATTATTTTAGCTTTTATGAAATTATTAGAGCATAAAAGAAAATTTGATTCAAGCTGGGATTTTAGAGGATCAAACACTAAGCAGTTTACACATTGCTACCATTCTTATCCGGCTATGATGATACCTCAGGTTGCAAGGCGTGTACTGCCCCCCAAAAGTCAAGCACAATTTAGTTGAAGTTTTTTATTGACAATTTCTCTTTCTAGATGTTATGTTGACTTATATTTATTCGCCGAATGTGGATACTTCTGATTGTACCAGATCCCCCATTCATCGAACTTATCACGGAACTGATTCACCGATTGAAACTCATTGACATATACCAAGTCTTCTTTGATTGTTCTCTGTTCTTGCAAGCAACAACTTCATTCTCTCGGTATCAGCATTTCCTTTGGGATTTGAATAACTGGTGAATATCTGCTTTATTCC
>JBKHBT010000124.1:0-8335 GCA_046542255.1 Candidatus Zixiibacteriota bacterium
TTGTCTCTTCTCGGCTCGCTTAATCATTCCGACAACATATTGCGAAACAGTTTTGCATCCTCTGGCGCATAGCCGTGGTCATCATTATTGAAATAGGCAAAAACTGGCTTGCCCTTGGAAAGTACATTTTCTTTAAGCCATTTCGCTTTTCCTTCCAGATTGTCCCTTCCATATTTGCCCTGATACTTACCAGTTATCCCATGAAATCGAAGATATGCGAAATCGCCAATCATAATATCCGGCACATCGTCTGTATCCATATCATGAATACATAGCGTATGCCCGGAATCCGATAAAATCTTGAAAATATCGTCATTATACCAGCTCGGGTCACGGAATTCGAAAGCGCAAAGCAGATTATCCGGAAGGACCGATATGAAATTTTTTAGCCTTTCGGGATTTGCATTCCAATTAGGTGGCAATTGGAAAAGAACCGGGCCGAGATTATTATCCAAAATCTTTGCCCTGTTCCAGAAATTGTTCCATGGCTCTTTCGGGTCTTTCAGCTTCTTCATATGAGTGATGTATCGATTGGCCTTGACTGCATAGCAAAAATCTTTCGAAGCCCTATCGCGCCATTTTTCGAATGTTGTCTCCTCCGGCAGATTATAGAATGTATTGTTTATCTCGACGGTATCGAAGCTTTCCGCATAGTATTCGAACCATTTCTCTTGGGGCAAATCCTCTGGATAAAATCGCCCCTTCCAATGGTCATAGATATATCCGCTTGTTCCGATATTTATTTTATCCATTGCTTTCTCTCTCTAACATTTTTCGAAGCTTCTCGTGCCGCTTTTTTATACTAAAACGATGATTCCAGATACTTTTCCACGGCTGTTTATCATCATCGAGTCTATTGTCTATATTGCCTAAAGTCCAATCTTTTGGATTTGTGCCATTTTGGATTTCTTGCCATGTTACAGGTATTGCAATAGGTGCATTTTCTTTAGCGCGAATACCATATGCCGCCACCGAAGTCGCTCCATAGGAATTTCTGCCGATATCGATATAGACTCGCCCTTTTCGTTTTTCTTTGAGTTGTTTACTGGTGAATTCATCGGGGTTTTTGAGTAGCACAAGTTTCGTCATATCGGCTGCAAAACTCCGTACATCATCGAATTTGGACTTTCCATCGAGTGCGACAATAATATGATATCCATTCGAACCAGTTGTCATTACCCAGCCTTTCATTTCGAGATTCTCGATTATATCTTTAATTGCGAAGGTTGCTTTTCTGGCGGTGCTATAATCATCGGTGCCTTCAGGAGGATCGATATCGAATACCATTTTGCTTGCATATTCCAATTTATCCTTTTCGGCAAGATAAAGATGCGGCGTTATCATAGCTTGATTGGCAAGATATACCAATGTGGATTTATCCGAAATTATCGGCGCATCGAAATGCCCACCTTTACGTCTTGGGAATTTGACCTTGTCTATCCATCTTGGGAAATAATCGGAAGCATCCTTCTGGAAAAATCCTTCTTCATGGATGCCATCGGGGAATCTTTGCATAGCAACCGGAAAACTCTCTGAAAGATAGACAAATTGCTTCGATACTTTGCGGTAGTAGTCTATCATCTCGCCCTTTGTAATTCCGGATTTTGGGAAAAATACTTTGTCTTGATTGCTTATTTCGATTTTGTGTTTAGTCATTTTTTCCTTACATTTCAGCGATCTGGTTTTTATCTTCTTTGTGTACATCCTCTGGTTTTTTGTCTCGCCGGAGACCCTTGAAACTCGGATGACGCAGTTTATTCGAGGATGTCCATTCTGTGAAAGTGACTTCGCAAACATATTTGGGTTCCACGAAATGGGTATTCTTTTTCTCAGGCTCGCCCCTGTCCAGTGGCGATTTATCAATTCTGATATTATCGAGTTTATCTCTAAAATCCTGAAGGAATTCATCATCGAAACCGGTACCGACTTCTCCGGAATATACAAGCTTTCCCTCATCATAATACCCAATTAGCAGTGCACCGAAGCCCTTCCTTTCGCCTTCGGGTTCTGTGAAGCCGACCACGATAAACTCCTGTTGCTTAATGCACTTGAATTTCAGCCATTTAGAAGAGCGGGTGTGGACATATTTCGAATCGGCTTTTTTGGCAATCAGGCCTTCCCAGCCCTTTTTACATGCAGATTTATAATGCTCGATACCATTACCACGCCAATGCTTGCAAAACCGCAAAGGATCTGTCCAATTGATATTGTTTTTCAAAAACTTTTTCCGCTGTTGTATCTCGCATTCAGATAAATCGTGGTTTTGAGCATATGGACAATCGAAAATATAATAATAAACTTCGATATCGCTGTCTAATGATTCTTTGCGATCATTGACATGCATTCTCGGTTGCAATTTCTGGAAATCGCTGATATTGTCTTCATTGAAAGCAACAACTTCACCATCTAGTATCATTGGGATATTGCAATTCTCTTCGAGAGTTTCGACTATCTCTGGATAGCTTTCATTTATCATCTTTTGATTTCGCGAATAAAGAGCCACATTGCCCTTTCCATCGATAAATGCAAGCACTCTTTCGCCATCGAGTTTTCTTTCGAAATACCAGTCTTCGCCTTCGAAGTGGTCGTGTGTGAGTTTTGCCAGCATCGGCTCGATCCAATCGGGCATGTCTTTTCTTTTAGCATTATCTAAGTTTTCTATATACATCAAAAAATCAGTCATCCTTTTTAGGGATTGGCTCTTCTTCTTTAGCAATTTCTTCCATACTGCGGCCTGTTTTAACAGATTTCTTATCGGTAGATGTGGGTTTTCTCCTGGCATCTGCCCAGTCATCTTTCATTTTTATCATCAGCCATTTTGCATCTTCGCCATCATCGGTGCGGATGAATGCATAACCGCCTTTTATTTTCTCCCCTTCAAGATAGATATTGATATGGCCGTCTTCGAATTGCTCTTTGACTGTGCCCTTTTCTTCATCATCGTCTTCGATTTTGTGATAGCTTCCTCTGTCCCAGACCATGACAGTGCCGCCGCCATATTCATCCTCGGGAATCACACCTTCGAAATCGGCATAGCCTAATGGATGGTCTTCTGTCGGTAACATAAGCCTTCTGGTCTTTGGATTTGTGGATGGGCCTTTTGGAACCGCCCAGGACTTAAGCACATCATCGATCTCGATGCGGACATCATAATGAAGATTACTGGCATCATGCTTTTGTATGACAAAAATCGGATGCTCTGCCCAGTCGAAATCGACTTCCTTATCGCCGGGTTCAGTTGTTTTTTTGAAATCTCGTTTCTTATTATATTTATCAAGCTTGGAATCTGACATATTGTCCTTTCATTGTCGAGCTAATTTATATTCAT
This sequence comes from Candidatus Zixiibacteriota bacterium, assembly GCA_046542255.1. GTDB lineage: Bacteria > UBP14 > UBA6098 > JBKHBT01 > JBKHBT01 > JBKHBT01. The sequence goes on from JBKHBT010000124.1 coordinate 3,329, forward strand.
GCTATTATGTAATATAATACATTAATAGAATATATTCAAGCATAAATATGAGAAAACAATATAGTGTTATGAATTTCGAATCTTCAGTCGTAGAAATTCAAAAGAACAATTCGCCTTTATCAGCTATGATAGTAGCAGGATGGAAAACATTTTTTCAGTTGTCGTAAGGCATCATTTTTTCAAACGATTCTTTGGCCTCTTTCAGGCTGCAATTATGAAGCATCTTATACCATTTAATCGCCTGAAGCTTTTTGCCTTGTATAGCGAGAATTTGTATATCAGCATCGGTATAATGCTCTGGAGGCGGCTCTATCTGATTTTGCTTCTTGATAGAATAGATCAATAAAAAGCCACTCACAGCAAAGACAAGGATACCTATTACAATATAAATCATAGAACCTCAAAGTCTAATATTAGCAGTTAAACAAAAAGCGCCTCCATAGTGAAGGCGCTTCGAAACTATATTTTCGACTCTATTATTTCCTTTTGACCAGAACCCATCTATCTGCGAATTTGGATTTCTCCTCTACAAATTCTTTATATTCGGGATAGTCATCGGGATCGATTATTCTCTCATGTTCGCCTTCTATGACATGATGATATTTCAGGACATTGCCGTCCATGGAAATCTCGGCCTTGAAGCTTTCATAGCCGATATCCAAATCGATAGGTTCGGGCATCGATTCAATTTCATACCCATCTGGAATCTGGATTTCGATGTACTTTTCATTATGGAAATTACCAGATCTCGAGAATGGCAATGTTCTCTCCTGTGCGCCAACTTCCCATGCATTGAAATCTACCGTAGGTAGCTTAAATGCCAGGACTTCTTCGCCAGCACGAATTGCATAGGCCGGAATTTCACATGAATAGCTGATTTCGACCTCATCGGCCAGTTCCTTGAAGCCTTCGAGAGTATAGTCTGTGATATTTGCCATCTCGTCTATCTCTTTTACGATTTCCTGAAAGCGATTATCGATTTCCTTCGGCTTTCGGTATTTATAGTATCGATAGTCATCTGCTCCCATCGGGCCATGAAATTCGACATTGTATGTCATACTCAATGTACCATCGGGAAGCATCTTGCCGGAATATTTCGGAATCCGGTACTTATAGTCTTTTGGAAGGAAGTCATGTTCTTCCAGCTCGCCATCTTCGGCCCTAAGCGGCAATACAAAGATGCCATCTGGTGGAGCTTGATGGTCATATCTTTTGAATTCATCTGGCATGAGATATCTTGTCTTGCCATTGTCATCCACGCGAACATGATAGCTATTAAAGGATTTTTCATTGAACATATCATCTGGAATATGGGCATCTATCGCCGGTCCATAAAGCACCATTTCTGGCTCGAGGCCGGCGGCCTTCATAAATGCCCATAGCACAAAAACACGCTCATGGCGGGCAATTTGCGACATTTCAAGAAGCTTGGAAAGCGGCTTCGGATATGGATAATAATTATTCATATTGATTTCATTGGCTGAAAATTTCTCGGAAACATAATTGTATATCTTCTCGACAGTAGGGTTTCCATCGATCTTCTCAGAAATAATCGCCTTGACCTCGGCCTCTGCATCATAGGCTTCCATCATTTTATTGTAGAAAGCGGCAGAAAGCCTTTCTTCATTGGTCGGAATTCTCACTGCTACATTTGGCATGATTCGGTTTGTCGAAGGAAGCATGGTTTCTTCGACATATGCATCGATATCTTCCATTGTCCATCTATAGATGCGATAGCCGTCTTCCTTGTCTTTATCGGCCTTGACAGGCATTTCGGTTTCGACATATTCGACAGGCGCTTTTTTATGATAGCGAATCTCGAAAATGCTCTTTAGAATCGGCTCGGTATCATAGAAATGCCATTCACGAGCCAGGCTGAAGAATTCATCGAATTTGTCGAAAGTAGTAGTAACCTGATAGTCTATTACAGAGCCAATATCTGTGCCAGTCATTGCGAATTTCTTTCTTCGCAGTCTCTGGTATTCAGAAAGATGATTATATGGCGAACCATCTTCTATTGCATTATCGGCTATTGTTTTTATAGAGCGGTCGCGTCCGATGGCCCTGGCAAAATCGATATTGATGCTCTGGACATCCTCGAAATAATTGGAAACCCAGCTTCCCTCGGATTTACCGCGCTCATTGGTGATATAGACAATCTTTCTCTGGACATATTCGCCAGACATGTCTTCATTGACTGTAATCGTGCCTTTTTCATAAAGCGTGATATGTCCTGCTGTTGGATAATCTGTCCGCAGTCCTTTGGACAATGCTGTTTCTTCGAGAGCATCGATCAAAATCTGGTCATCGACATCTCTTTTGGATTGCCATTCATCGCCAGGGCGCCATTTGCCCAGGTCTATTGAACGGACTGAGTCTTTATGAAAGGTCTTTTCGCCATCTGGAGTATTTATGACGATTTGATTTTCAGTGATTTTCATAAGTTCGCCGGTATGTTCTGAACCATCCATAGTATAGAGAATATCCTTGTGGCGAATGGCGAAAATACTGGTTGTAATTAATAGTACTACAAGTAGAATCTTTATCTTATTCATTTACGCTCCTAGCTCTTTTTAAGGAAAATCTTCTCTTTGACAAATGCCATAATCTCTTCGGCATCTTCTTTATACTTATCATAATCTTCGACAGGGATACGAATCTTTTTGATATTATATTCATCGGTAAACCTTATTTTATTGCCGACTTTTTCGTATTGTGCCTGATATTCGAAATATTCATTCTCGACCTCTATTTTATTGGGCATAAATTCCGCTACCATTTCATCTGGAATCTCGAATGTAACATCGTGCTGCCTCTGGAATGGGAAATCCAATTTGATAGGGTAATTTCTTTCGCCGAGAGCAATTTCGGGGAAAGTATATCGAAGTGCCGGAACCTCGAGAAGATAATAATCGCCTGCCTTTTTGATATAATCGGACACATCATATTGGAATTGCATAGAGAACTGCTTGGACATATCCTTGATATTGTATAGCTCGAAATCACTTAGTTTGCTTCCTGGGTTTCTGCTGCTTGCAATATTCTCGATAATTTGCTTATGACGGTCTTCTGGTGCTCTGTCGAAATGGCCACGATAACCTGCCTCGAATTGGCCGGTCAGATATAGCGAATCATTAATATTTGCCGTTCCATCATTTTCGACTTTAACAAATGTCCTGCTGCGCATTGCATTGTATGAAGGGTCATGCGGCGGCTGATAGACAACCCTGCGGTCAACATAATTAACATACCAAAGATCGCAATCATTCGAAGGATAGTAAGGATAGCGGAAATAGTTATTGGTAGCATCGAGCATTCTCGGTTCCCCATCGATCCAGACTTCATTGATTGCATGGTTTCCGCCCCAATATGGAAATTTATCGCGTGGAACGAAACCGGCATCATTTGTAAGAACAATTATTGGATATGCACGGATACCAACTGCTTCGCATAGTGTGGCAAAATAGATAGCCTTATCCGAGCAATCGCCATATTTATTTTCATGAGTCAGAGATGCATAATGTCCTCCAAAACGCGATGCCAGTGCGCCCTTGACACTGATATATCGGATATTCGATTGCACCCAATGGTATAATTTTGCAACCTTGGCGCTATCTGTCTGAGCATCGCCGACGATTGCTTTAGCGAGTGAATCCAGTGTTGGCGTAAGTTTCATATGTTCTTTGTGAAGTTTGCCGAAACGGTCGAAATAGTATTCATAATTGGAATGAAGCCCCGACCAGACCAGTGGTGTAACATTCATAGTGCTTTGCATCTTTGGCTCAGAAATAATCGGAGGTACATCTTCTTTGACCCATGTATATATCTTCGATGAGTCGGTTTCTTCTATTTCTGGCCTTGTCGGCTGTTCAAATTCAGATTGTGGAAGGTCTATTGTTTCGATATTGGTTGCCCAATTCTCTTTGAAATAAGCATCCATATATTGCGATGTATAGTATAATTCGCGATCTTTTGGCACTTCGACCTGGAATTCGGTTTTATAGATTGGCTCCGAGAACTGGAATCCGCCCATCGCAGTGAAAAGCTCTGGGTCTTCTGGCGCATAGGTCTCTTTGACATAGCCGACATCGAGAATCGAACCGACTTCGAGGCCGGGCACTGTCATGCTCATAATCTTGCCTTTGCCAAAAAACTGGGCATCTCGCGAAGGCTCCGACCAGGTGATATCTTCGATAGAATAGCTGGTGATTGAACCATCCGGCTGAATAGAGCGTGCATAGAGAATATCTACTTCATTGATTCCTTCATCTATATAGAATGAATAATTGCCCCAATCCATAGCATCCTGAGAATTAATCTTGATAGTGATTTCAGAAAATGATAATTCTCTGCCATCGGAGGTAAGAATATTTCTGTCTTCATTGCGAAGGACATATCCATTGGCAACCGGATATTTCTCTTCCATCTCTGCAGCGATGCCACGATACTCGGCTATCTTATCATCTGTTAATTCATATTTTGATAGGTCATAAGGTGAATCCATTGTAGCATCTGTTGTCAGAAGCTTTTTGACTTTCTCACGGTCGATACTTTTATTGCCGACTTTGAAATTTCCATTTTCAAATGTAATATTCTCACCCCGAATGTCTTCATCTTCGTGAAGCTGGAGTGCATCGGCAAAAGCCAATCCAGCCGCAATGAGCAATATCACAGATGTGATTAAAAATACCTTTCTCATATTTCTCCTTTCAATATTTCTTTCTCAAATATACATTTATTCAATATACACAGATTAACTAATTTTTTCAAGGATAATAAACCATACAATTTATTATGCAATTGGAAAATATATTGTTCTTATTTGGGGGGTTTTGGGTGTTTTATAGTTAAGTATTATTTGTGTTGTTTATGAATAATTTTAGAAGAGATGGCCAGTTACGAAGCGAAAACAAAGGTTCTTTTGAAAACATTCCTCATCAATAGCACATTTCCACAATAGCGCTTTAACAAGGTGAGAAAGCCATTAAAGCCTTGACATTGCGATAA
>JBKHBT010000125.1:0-8283 GCA_046542255.1 Candidatus Zixiibacteriota bacterium
AGGGACTCGAACCCCCAACCTAGTGGTTAACAGCCACCCGCTCTACCATTGAGCTACTCCGGAACCTTAACCTTTTCAAATTCCCAAAACCAATGAGAACGTGCAGCAATCGCTACACATTCGTAGAAAATATACGAGTCATCCTTTTTTGTCAAATCAAAAATCGGCATTTCCCTATATTTCTTAAATATTTTTGAGAAGAATCATATTTGGCGTAGTTCGATTTTATATCGATGAATCCGGATCAATCATTTTCATAATCGATGCTGCAGCCATCCATCCGGTCGAAAAGGCCGCTTGAAGATTAAAACCGCCAGTGTCTGCATTTATGTCTATGACCTCGCCGGAGAAATAGAGTCCATCGACTTTGCGCGATTGCATGGTACGTGGGTCGATCTCATCACGAGAAATGCCGCCGCCAGTAATAATCGCTTCAGAAAATGATTTGCTGCCAGAAATATCCATCCTGAAATCCTTCAGCCATTTTCTGAGTCGCTCGCGCATCCCAGAATCGATCTCGGCACCTCGGATACTGCTTTTTAACATCGTCTTCTCGAGGCAGATCTGGATAAGTTTCTGTGGTAAAAGATTTTTTAATATGTTTCTTATCATCATCGTGCCATTATTATGAAATTCCCGAATCAAGCGTCTATCCAGCTTTTCATGGCTAAGTGCGGGTTTGAGATCGATTGAGACCTCGACCTTTTTGTCAGCTCCCAGTGCTTCGACAGCAATATTGCTTAAAGTCAAAATAACCGGGCCGCCGATTCCGCTTCTCATAAAACTCATATCGCCGAAAAGAGTTTTTTTGTTCTTGCCATTAACCAGAATACTGGCCTCTATATTTTTGATGTCGAGGTAACCGATTCGAGTCGTTATCAGCCTGTCTGCTTTCAAACCAACGAGTGCAGGATAAAGCGGCGTAATAGTATGCCCCAGTTTTCTGGCAAATTCATAGCCATCGCCGGTTGTACCTGTCTGTGGATATGATGCGCCACCGGTAGCCACAAGAACATTCCGAGAATAAAACAGGCCGCCGGATTTTGTCGCAATCTTGAATGTGTCATCATCTAATTTTCTGATATTGGAAACAGATGCGCCGAGAAATTTGTTGGTATTTTCTGTCCACTTTCTGAGGGCATTAAGAACATCCGATGATTTCTGGCTTTTGGGGAATATGCGGCCGCCACGTTCTATTACTGTCTCGACACCTAATTCATAAAGAAGGTTACACAGCTCTTTATGCGAAAAATCATCCAGCGCTTGACGAAGAAAAAGCCCGGAACGCTTCGGAAAGAAATGTTCCATAAATTCTTCCAAAGGTGCATCATTAGATAGATTGCACCTTCCGCCACCAGTTATCAGAAGCTTTGTCCCAAGCCGGGACATTTTCTCCAAAAGCAAAGTGGAATAGCCGGCATTGGCAAGCCTCCCAGCAGCTAATAGGCCAGATGCGCCTCCTCCAATTACTGCCGCATCGAATATTTCATTCTTTCTATAAGGCATGGCAGAAAATTAATCATTATCTTAAAATGTGCAAGTGAAAATATATATTAAAAAAACATAATTTTGTTAAAAAATTTAGAAAGTGCTTTGATTATTGCTTTTTTACCATTAATATGAATTTATGGATATGGTAATCAACATCCTGCTTGGACTTTTGAGCGAGATTTACTTCATGTTTATCGAGATGGCTCCATATCTATTTCTGGGCCTGATTTTTGTTGGAATTCTGCATATCTATATTAGTAAGCAATTTGTAGCGAGCCAATTGGGAAAGGCTAATATCTGGTCGGTGATTAAGGCTTCTGTTCTTGGCGTACCATTGCCGCTTTGTTCTTGTGGTGTTATCCCGACTGCGGTTTTTATGCATAAAAACGGAGCCAGGAAAGGCTCTGTTGTATCATTTCTCATATCTACCCCGCAGACAGGAGTCGATAGCATAATAGCGACATATGGTATGCTCGGACCGATTTTTGCGATATTTCGGCCGTTTGCGGCATTCCTTATGGGAATTCTGGGCGGTGGTATTATTCACTTTTTCGAGAAAAGAGGCGCCCTAAAAGATCAAATAGCCATTGATGATGTAAGCGATGCTACCTGCGATGCTCCTCTTGCTATAAGTCAATCTGCGTTTTGGAATAAGATCAATAAATTTGGCAGATATGCCTTTAAGGAATTTCTCGATGATATTTCAATCCAATTCGGAATCGGTATTGTCATTGCCGGGATAATCACTTTTGCACTGCCTGATGATATCGCATCGATTTTCGGAACCAGCAGCAATCTTATCGCGATGCTGGCAGTTATACTAATCGGGGTTCCGATGTATATTTGCGCAACAGCATCTATTCCTATCGCTCTTGCTCTTATCATGAAAGGCTTCTCGCCTGGGGTTGCATTTGTATTTCTGGCAGTCGGGCCTGCTACCAATGCGGCGACAATCGCGATACTTCAAAAGGTACTTGGCAAGAAAATGACTATCTTTTACCTTCTGGTTCTGGTGATTCTTTCCTTGCTGGCCGGCTTTGCGCTCGATGCTATCTATACGGCTTATGAATTCCCACTTCCTACCGAGATGCATCGGCATAGCAGCCATCTTTTGATAACTCCGACTGTCAAATATATCCTGAGTGCTGTTTTTCTTATACTTCTTTTGATGTCATATTATAGAAAAATAAAAGGGAAGGCAAAAATGAAGCAATCTGAAGATACGACTGTCATACATGTTTCTGGAATGACATGTAATCATTGTGTTGCCAATGTCAAATCTGCGGCCGAGAAAATCCAGGGCGTAGAAGGCGTGGATGTTAATCTAGACAGTGGGAAAGTTAGCATAGAAGGCGATTTCGACATCGAGAAAGTCAAGAAGGCAATCGAAGCTACCGGCTATGATGTAGATTAATTTTCAAGAAGCAATTTTTAGAGAGCGCAAAATCGCAATGACCTTCTCTTTTCGAACCGGTTTGGTGATATATTTGTCGGCTCGGTATTTCAAAGTCATAATCTTGGTCTCTGTATTTTCCATTCCTGAAATCATTATGATTTTCGCAGATTTTTCTTTTGGAATCTTCTGAAGATATTCCATTTTGCGCATTGTCTTAAGCACTTTATGGCCATACATTCCCGGCATCATGATATCCAGGCATACCAGCTTATATGGATACTTTGATGATAATGCCCTATTGAACATCTCGATCGCATCCTCTCCTCGAACAGCAATATCACAGCTAAACTTATCTGATAATGCATTTAATATGACCTGTCTGCTAATATAGTCATCGTCCACAACTAAAGCTTTTTCAGACATTTTTCTCTCCTTTATATGAGTTCTAACGAATTAACAACAGCGAGTAGTTTATTTTTTCTTATGGGTTTCTTTATATATTTATCCGCTTCGAGTTTCATCGATTCCATTACTTTCTTTGGATCGTCATCACCTGTTATCATGAGGATTTTTACTCTGTTATTTCCTTTAATATGGGCTTTATCTTCGACTTCTCTGATTTTCTTTAAGGCTTTTGTTCCATCCATAAGTGGCATATTTATATCCATACATATCAGATCAAAACGTTGCGAACTCCAGAGAGCTTCCTGGAATAAGTAAACAGCTTCCATACCGGTCTTAGCGACAGAGCATTTACCAAATGGCGAAAGATTTACCAGCATCAAATGTCTTGTTCCATAATCATCGTCCACTATCAACGTTTTCATTAACGATGCTCCCTATGCTGCTTTATTGAAAACTTTATCATTCAAATATCCTTATCAAGTAGCTTTGTAACAACTCGAAAGTTGTCCTCGCCTTCGCTCGGACACCGGATAGATTACTAAACCATCGGTGGGTGAGCGGAGCCGAAGCCACATTGTTAAATCATGCTGCTTTATCGAATACATTTTCTTCAAGATAATTCTTTAACCTTTCTATTTCATGAGACAGATCATACATCAGCTTTGGAATTTCATTTGTTTTGGCTTCTTTTGCCAGATTTTCGAGTTTTCTTGCAACTTTCGAAAGAGGTAATGCCTCTATAGTAAGTGCAGCCCCTTTGATAGAATGAAATTCTCTTCGTAGCTTTTCATTATCCCCTGCTTCCATAGCGCTTTTGATATTTGCTTTCTGTTCCTCGACAGATTGCATAAAATGGCTAAGTATCATTTTCACATCTTCCATAGAGCCAAACTCTTCCAATGGCACTGAAATATCGATTGGAAGCACATTGCCATTATTATTATTATCGTCTTTTTCATCTTCGATATTAGGTAGCTTTTTACTTTTTTTTAGGTCTTCCGAACCGGGATTAATCCATTTATCCACGATTGAAATAAAGCTTTTCCTTCTGATTGGTTTTGTTACGACATCGTTCACGCCAGTAGCGAGGCATTTTTTTCGTGTAGTCGAATCGGCATTTGCAGTCATTGCGAGAATCGGGATAGCCTTATTTTTGCTATTTCCTTCGCGGATCTTCTTAATTGCTGTATATCCATCCATAATAGGCATCTGGACATCCATAAGAATCAGGTCATATACATTTTCTTTGCATTTATCGAGCGCAATTTGGCCATTCGATGCTATATCGACCTGATAGCCGACTTTCAGAAGATGCTGCTTTGCCATCTCTTGATTAGGTATGTAGTCTTCGGTAAGAAGGATCAGGCCCGACCTTTTGAGGTTATCATTGAGAATGATTTGTGAATCGTCATTCGATAGAGCCATCTCTTCCATAAGCTTCGGTTCCTGTGCTATTTCTGTGAGAGTTTCAAAGAAGAAGACGCTGCCTTTGCCGACCTGGCTTTCCAGGTCCATTTCGCCGCCCATTTGCTCGACGAGTTCTCTTGCAATCGTAGTTCCCAGGCCGGTGCCGCCGTATTTCCTTGTTGTACTGCCATCGGCCTGTGTAAAGCTCTGAAAGATAAGCTTCTGCTTTTCTCTGGGAATACCAATTCCTGTATCTTCCACAGAATATTTCAGAAGCACCTTTTTAGCAGACATTTCGACAACATCGATGATAATTTTTACATGGCCTTTTTCAGTGAATTTGATAGCATTACCTACAAGGTTGATTAACACTTGCCTGAGACGTAAAGCATCGCCATATATATATTTAGGAAGATTATTGTCCACATCGATAAATAAGTCGATTCCCTTTTCCTGACATTTGACAGATACTGTATTTTTGATACTTGCGAGTAATTGCCTAAGGTCCAGCGGTTGTTTTTCAAGCTCGAATTTACCCGCTTCGATTTTTGCATGGTCGAGTAGATCGTTTATTAACATGAGAAGATTCTCTGATTCTTGCAATACAGTCTCTGCCTTTGGATGGATATCATCGACATCATACATGCCCAATATTATCTCGGAAAAGCCAATTATGCAATTTAGCGGCGTTCTCATCTCATGCGAAACATTAAATATAAGTTGCGATTTAACTTGATTGGCTCTTTCAGCTTCTTCTTTTGCCTCTTTCAGGAATATTTCGGTCTGTTTTCTTTCATTTATTTCCTGCTTGAGTTTTTCATTGGTTTCTTCGAGTTCTTCCGTTCTTGTTATGGCGAGCTTTTCGAGATAGAGCCTGTATTCTGCTAGATTCATTTCGGATACTCTGGATTCGGTGATATCGAGCATTGAACCGAATGCGCCAAAGTAATTACCATCGTCATCATAGCGCGGCGAAAGGTGTAGGCGAACGAATTTTCTTGAGCCATCTATCGTTTTTAGCTGGAATTCATATGCCTTTTCGATAGGATTTTCAATATACTCTCCCATTAAATGTTTTTCCTGAACATAGTCTATGATATTCTCGCCGGTTATCATTTCCTCAGTGCTCTGCAATAGCCTTATTAATGCAGGATTGTGGTATTTGATCCTATGATCGGCATCCAATAGGCAGATTCCTTCTTGGATGCCATTAAAAACCTGATCGAGCAGTCTTGTTTTTCTTTTGAGTTCATCTTCGGCATTTTTCTTTTCGGTTACATCTTTGATATATTCTATAACGCCATCGATTTCACCTTCCTGGTTCATTATTGGGAATGCTGTCAGTTCCAGCCATTTATCGGGCTTCTCGGATGAAAACGGAAATGGTACGATAGCGCTATTGGCCTCTCCGGTATGCATCGACCATGCAGAAGGACACCAGGGGCAAATCGATTCGCGATTATGGAATTTACTGTAGCATTTGCTGCCATAGAGGCTTTCTTTGGAGCCAAATAATTTTTCAAGCCATGTATTCGTCTTTATTATATTCAGGTCCTTATCTAAAACGCTAATACCATCTTGAATGGCGTCAAGGATTGTATTTGTGAATTGTTCCTTATCGCGAAGTTCTTTTATCATATTTACGGTTCGAGATGAATCGCGAAGTATGATTATTTTGCCCTGAGTTGTCGATTGGGGAAGTCGGTAATCAGAGATAGATATCATTGCAGGGAATACTCTTCCATCATTCGAGATAATTTTGATATTTTTATCGAATTCATTTGATAAATCGCCGGAATTTAGCAGGATGGGACAATTTTGCCCTTTATCATTATCCATAATATATTTGCAAATCGACTTGCCAATAAGATCTTCACAGGCAACCAGCTCTTTGGCAAGGTTATTGGTATTTGTAATTATACCCTTCTTATCGGTAATAAAAAGCCCACTCGGCATAAGCTCGACGATATCAGTTGCAATATCAGAAGCATCAAAGCTATGGATCTTTTTACGCCAGGCAGAATACACAATTAAGGCACATTCCAATGTAAATCCGATATGAAAAAGATGTGGTATTTTGATTTCGTAGATGGGTAATATATATCTGGATAATAGAATTGTAAATAACGGTAGAAGATAACCTATAAATAATTCTGGAGCCAATTTTCTATTTTTGGAAGAACGGAGATAGCGCACATAGAGAGCTATACATATTATTGAAGAGGCTACAATGTAAAAATGAATAGGCTCAAAAAAATATCTCGTAGAAAGCCACAAATGATTTTTCCTTGTGAAAGAAGAAAGCTTTTCTCGAAAGATTATATTGCCGGCAATCATCAAAATAGCACTTGAATAAAGGACTGATACCAATGTCTTATTTATCTTGTCATTCTTAAATAATTCATATGAAAAGTGAATTATATTTGCAATTCCCAAAATACTAATGAAACTGATATAAAACCAAATCCTGGCGATATTAATGTTTTTTGAAAATTGAAATGCAAATAATGCAAAAGACGCAATACTGAAGTTGAGGCAGGCAATAGCAAATATGCGATTGGATTTCTTATGGTGAAACAAAGAGGTGTTTAGTAGAGCCAAATGTAACAGAAATATCCCAGTAATAATAGTGATTATATTATAAGTCGACATTGGCTATCCTTCCTACATATTTACATTTTGTTTATCGTCAAAAATTTTAATTTGATTAGTAATATTTACTCAATCAACCTCGATTCTGTTTTATCGGAACGTAATTTTTCTTATTTGTATATAAGACTTATAGTTTTACTGAATTTAACCTAAATGGTGAAATTCAATAAGTAGATAAACAAGACTGCTGCTCTCACTACAAAGCGGGGCTTTTGTATCGAGGGTATTAGGGTTGGAGTCTTAACTCGAAGGTATTAGGCTCAATAGATATTTGATTATTCTTCGTACACAACCGACAAATCATTCGACCAGTCGCCAGCGTGAACTCTATCGGCCATTTCGGCGCCGGCAGCCAGTGAAACCAGGTCATTTGCTCCAATTTCATTCGGAAAAGCCCAGCTTGAAATTTCCATCCAATCATCTGGCTCGGTATTTGCAGGATGCTCTGGAAAAGATGAAAAAGCTCCATCCATAGCAATATTGTAAACAAGGTCCGGATTCAGTCGCACCCATTCCAAATCAGCCGTATTACTAAAACCGTCATATGCATGATGGACATGTGGTTTATCAGGCGCAGATTGGCAATGATCTTCTTCGGCAAATACCAAAATGACCTTAAGATCAGGAAGTTGCATTCCAATATCGGCATATCTTCCACAACTTTTGCGAGTAAGCCACATATCGGAAGTTTCTGGAGTTGCGAGATCTTCAGGCCAGCTTCTTCCGGCGAAAACATTATTTTCATCGAGTGCATACATAAGCCTCCGAGAATAACATCTTTCCCCTTCGATACGTGGGCAGTGTGTCCCAACGGTGTATAGCGTCTCGGCATATTCATTTATGAAGCAGGGCCTGTTTTCTGTATAATTCCATCCAATACCAGACAATGCGCTGTTCCGCATTGTCATACTTTTCAGGCTAAAACATCAGTA
>JBKHBT010000030.1:0-35493 GCA_046542255.1 Candidatus Zixiibacteriota bacterium
ATAAACAAAATAAATAATGCAGAATCCATGTAAGGCAACAGCTTTACGAAGGTTTAAGCCGAGAAGTATGACAATGCGGAACAGCGCATTGTCTCTTCTAAATTCATATATATATAAACAAAATAAATAATGCAGAATCCATGTAAGGCAACAGCTTTACGAAAGTTTTAGCCGAGAAGTATGACAATGCGGAACAGCGCATTGTCTGTAAAGAATGATCTTGAGAATTTGGATTATTTGATGTATAGTGCCTTCTCAGTCCTTGAATAGCCGTCTTTGGTGGCCTTGAAAAGATAAACGCCAGAGGCAAGATCTCCAGATGGATGCCAAATATTTGAATCCAGGTTCTTTTCAATCAGCTTGCCATTGGAATCATAGACTTCGATATTTGCGCCATCAGTGGCATCGATCCTGACTGCGCCATTGAATGGATTGGGATATGCGGAAATCTCGATTTCAATCGGGTTAGTACTCGATGATTTTTTACCTTCTGCTACGGCAAAATTGAGGATATCAGAGAATGTATATTCTCCTTCGCTGGTTGTTAGACGGATTGTATATTCATAATCCTGTGTCATGTCGACTTTCATAAGGCCGCCATAAGGCTCAAGCCTCCAACCGACTACCAGTTCAGATACTCCATCGAATCTTGATATGTCTATTGTTCGTGGTGAGCCTTCGATTCCTTCGAGGCCTTCGAGAGTAACGGTTTCCAGGTCTTCATCCGGACCTATACCGGACATTTCGCATGAAAGATAGAAAAATTCATCTGCTGCCTCTAAAATATCATCAAAAATTGATACCCATGATTCAGATAAAGGATATAGTGCACCACCAGTATCTTCAGCAAGCTCAACATAAAACTCTGCTGCATCAACAGCTGAAGTAGATGCTGAAATAAATACTGGAATAGAAGATTCTGTCATATATGTAAGAAGTTCTTCATCTTCCAGATCCGATGCCCAATCATCTTCGTGATAAGGTGCATCTGTGAACATGAGTATTACTCTCGATCTTCCCAGAACCCATTCATAGTTGAAAGCAGCATCATTGATAGCATCCAGAGATGTCTCTGGCCAATCTCCGCCGCCACTTGCGCCTGTTCCGTCGACCATAATCTGGAAAATGGATTGGTCATCGGTCGGCTGTACACCAGGCGTGGTTCTATCAAAATCCCAGATATTGACTCCATCGCCAAATGTAGTCGAGCCAAGTTTATAGTCGCTACCTACAGAATCGAGTGCAAAAGTTATGTCGCTTATTGTAGCGCGAACTTCTGCAATTTCTCCATACATTGAGCCGGATGTGTCCATTGCGAAAATCACATCCAATTCCTCGGTGAACTCGCTGAAATCAGTCATAAAATCGACAGCAAAAAGTCCACTGGTGAATATTACAATCAATAAGATTGCTTTTTTCATTTTTCCTCCCTTTTTGTATTATCTAAGTTTTCAAACACATAAACAATAGAGCAAATATTATGCCAAACTTCTCGAAGACGTAAATAAACTTATTGTTTTGCTTACTAAATTATAATATATAGATAATATACATTTATATCAAATAATAAAAACTCTCATTTTCTTATTTTTCCCAATTTTCGAGTATTATTTGTTAGAGATATTATCGCAAAATACTCAAACCACTTCTAATAAACCTACATGCACGATAAGCATTGATAACACATGTAATGTAAATTTACAGGTATTTCTGTGTGTTTGTATAAAGAAAAGCCTTAGATAACTCGCATAAAATCAAATTTTTACTTGACTTATGTGTTTTAATTCATATTATACATTAAGCAAAACACCACACCTCCATCATAAGGGGACACCTTTTTATTAGGTGTCCCTTTTCTTATGGCTAAAAATTTACTTAATGATTTCTTTTATGGGATATTATCTTTATGCTTTGATGAAGTCCCTTGCGGATTGGGCTATGTGTTTGGCAGTCAAGTGGTAGTATTCGAGAAGTTCGCCCGGCTCTCCGCTCTGGCCGAATCTATCCTGCATTCCGATAAAGCGCATCGGAACGGGATTGTTCTGGACAATCACTTCGGATACAGCGCCACCAAGGCCGCCTGTTACCTGATGTTCTTCGACTGTTATGATTTTGCCTGTCTCGCTGGCAGCTTTGATGATTGCATCTTCATCGATTGGTTTTATCGTATGCATTCCCAAAACTCTTGCCGAGATTCCTTCTTTTTTCAGTGTATCGGATGCCAGAATGCACTGATAGATCATAGCGCCTGTTCCAATTAGCGTGATATCTTTGCCATCGCGGAATATCTTTGCTTTTCCGATTTCGAAGGGATCGTCTTTTTCGGTGAAAACTTCGCTAGCAGCACGGCCAAATCTGATATAGCATGGCCCATCGAGATTTTCGATTGCGTGTGCAGTTGCATTGTATGTTTCATTGCTATCTGCCGGGCAAAGTACTGTCATATTGGGTATTGCACGCATAAGAGTGAGTTCTTCGAGCGCCTGATGAGTCGCTCCATCCGGCCCGACTGTGATTCCGCCATGTGCGCCGCCGATTATAACATGGACATTGGAATATGCGACAGATGTGCGTATCTGTTCCCACGCTCTCCCCGATGCAAAGATGCCATATGTCGAAAAGACAGGTATCAGGCCGGCAATTGCCATACCAGCAGCAGTTGCGGCGGCATCTTGCTCGGCGATTCCCATGCTGAAGAAGCGTTCTGGATGCGCATCCTTAAATAACGATGTCTTGACTGAACCGGTGATATCCGCTCCAAGTACGACTAAATTGTCATATTTGTGGCCGAGGTCTTCCAGAGCCTTGCCAAATCCAATACGTGTGGGTTCCATTTTGATTGCCATATCAGTTCTCCTCCAGCTCTTCTAGCAAATTCTTGTCGAATCCAAGCTCGGTAATCGCCTTTTCGGCTTGTTCTTTATTGGGTGCTTTTCCGTGCCAGCCGGCTTCATCCTCCATAAATGAAATGCCCTGGCCTTTTACGGTATCTGCAATAATTACTGTCGGCTTGCCTTCTATGGATGCAGCTTCATCATAGGCTTTCTGGAATGATTCTATACAATGCCCATCGATTTTAATCACATGAAAACCGAATGCTTCGAATTTCTTGTCGATTGGCTCGATACACATAACATCAGGCACGCAGCCATCGATTTGCAGATTATTATTATCCACCACAGCGCAGAGATTGTCCAGGCTATAGTGTGATGATGTCATTGCAGCTTCCCATACCTGACCTTCCTGAATCTCGCCATCGCCAAGCACACAATAGACTCTGTAGTCTTCTTTTTTGACATGTTTTGCGGAAATAGCCACGCCATTAGCAATAGATAAACCCTGCCCGAGCGAGCCAGTCGAGATTTCTATCCCTGGCAGGCCCTGGTCAAATCCTGGATGTCCCTGTAATCTGGAGCCTAGTTTGCGAAGTGTCCAAAGCTCTTTCCTTTCGAAATATCCAGCTTCTGCCAAAGTAGCATACAGAAGCGGTGCAGCATGGCCTTTGGAAAGGATGACCCTATCGCGTCCGTCCATCCAGGGATTCTTTGGATTATGATTTAATTTGTCGAAATACAATGCCGTCAAGCCCTCGGCCATAGAGAGCGAACCGCCCGGATGGCCGCTTCCCGCATGATATGTCATCTTTATGATATCATATCTTATCCTGCGTGCTATGGCTTTTAACTCTTCTAGATTTTTACCCATAAAACCTCCAAATAAGATCAAATATTCAAAAACATCTTATCCCGAATTTAATAAAATTTGCAAAATAAGGAAGTACTTTATATAGAAATAATTACAAAGATTATTTGGCTTTTAGAATTGCGCTTATTAAAGATTTTTATCGATATCGTAAAAATATTTGACAAATCTAAATTATCGGGTAAATTAGGAAGGTTGACAATTTTCTGCTACTTATTGCCGGAGTGATGGAATTGGCAGACGTGACGGACTCAAAATCCGTTGCCCCTCGGGGCGTGTGGGTTCAAGTCCCACCTCCGGCATTTTTCTAATATACCTTCATCAACAAATAAAGATTATTCGCATAGTTGCCTGATCGATAAAGCTTTTATTTTAGGAATCTTGTGGCCGGTTTCTTTCGCTTTTTGCTTTGCAAGGAATTCACCGGAAGGTTCTTTTCCAGGTCCTTTATTTGGTCGCGGAGAAAGGCGGCGTATTCAAAATTAAGTTCCTTGGCGGCCTGTTTCATAATTCGCGTAAGTTCATCGATTTTTCCGCCTTCTGGTAATGTATCGATATAGTCGGGCTTTTTGAAGCCTTTCTCGTCTTCACGCTGCAAAGAATCTGCGACCTTGGTGCTCTGCATGATTTCATCGACACTCTTGATGATGGATTTTGGCGTGATATTGTGTTTTTTATTGAATGCTATCTGTACCTTGCGTCTTCTTTGGGTTTCGTCCATGGCTGCCTGCATGGAATTTGTTATTTTATCTGCATAGAGAAGCACTGTGCCTTCGATATTTCTAGCAGCCCTACCGGATACCTGAACAAGCGACCTAAACGAGCGCAAAAAACCTTCTCGATCAGCATCCATAATTGCAACCAGGGATACCTCGGGAAGGTCGAGGCCCTCGCGAAGAAGATTCACGCCGACAAGCACATCGAAATTGCCCAATCGAAGGTCGCGCAGAATCTCGACTCTTTCGAGTGAATCAATTTCCGAATGCAAATATCTGGCATCGATGCCGAAATTATTAAGATAATCGGATAATTGTTCGGCCATTTTTTTTGTCAATGTGGTAACGAGTACGCGCTCTTTTTTATCGACTCTTTTTCTGCATTCTCCGAGCAAATCATCGACCTGGCCATCGGTCGGCCTTATTTGCATTTTCGGGTCGATAAGGCCGGTCGGGCGATTAATTAGCTCGACTATTGCATCGCCGGATTTTTCTTTTTCGAAATCGCCCGGCGTAGCGGAAACAAATACAACCTGATTGGCAAGCTCGAGAAATTCCTCGAAATATAGCGGCCTATTATCCAATGCCGATGGTAGCCGAAAGCCATGCTCAACCAGCGACATCTTTCTGCTTCGGTCGCCATTATACATCGCTCGAAGCTGCGGCAGCGTAACATGGGACTCATCGATGATCACCAGGAAATCATCCGGGAAATAATCCATCAGGCATCCGGGCCTTTCGCCTTCTTCGCGCCCGGCAAGATGCCGTGAATAGTTTTCGATGCCGCTGCAGTAGCCAAGCTCGAGCATAAGTTCGAGGTCGTAATTGGTGCGTGTTTCCAGTCTTTCTGCAGCGAGGAGTTTATTATTTTGACGAAGCTCTCTCAATCTTTGGCTGAGTTCTTTTCTGATTTTCATAGTAGCTGCTTTGATTTTTTCATGTGGAGTAACAAAATGCCTTGCGCCATAAATAAACAACTTATCATGTTCATCGAGTAATTCGCCTGTAACTCGATCGATTTCTACGATTCTTTCCGGCTCATCGCCAAAGAACTCTACTCGATATGGATTTTCGGCGTATGGCGGGAATATCTCGATGACATCGCCACGCACCCGGAATGTGCCTTCGGAAAAATCGATGGCATTTCGCGTATAGTGTATCGCAACCAGCTTGTGGAGTATATCATCGCGAAAAGGCTCCTTGCCAACCTCGATTGCTACCGACATATCGCGATAGTCTTCTGGAGAACCCAGACCATATATACAGCTAACCGAAGAAACTATAGCAACATCGTGCCTTTCCATCAGAGATGATGTAGCGCGAAGCCGGAGCCTATCGATTTGCTCATTGATATCGGCATCTTTTTCAATATATGTATCGCTCGAAGGGATATATGCTTCGGGCTGATAGTAATCGTAGTAGCTGATGAAATATTCGACAGCATTATTCGGCAGTAAAGTCTTAAATTCACCGAAAAGCTGAGCTGCGAGAGTCTTATTATGTGATATTATCAAAGTCGGACGATTGATCTGTTCTAATACCTTGGCCATCGTATATGTCTTGCCAGAGCCGGTAACTCCAAGAAGCGTGCTATATTTATGGCCAGAATTTATAAATTCGACCATCTTTTCGATAGCCTTTGGCTGGTCGCCCATCGGTTCATATTTTGAAACAACATCGAATTTTCTTGGCATCTTGCCCCCTTGTTAAACTCTTCAAATTAAGAAAAATTATGGAACTTTCAAAGGGCAAATTTGATTTTTTTTATAAAAGATCAAATACTGTTCCCTTTAAACTAATTGTTAACTATACTTGTATTACGCAAAAAGAGAGCAATATGAAAAGGAAAAGATGGGCTGGTGTCAATTGATAAATGCTTGAGAAAAAATGTTGACTATATGAAACACTTAGATTTTTGGGAACAGTAGATCATTCATAATATTCATAATAAAGACGTGCTAAGAAATCATGAAATCCCCAACCAATACCTTCTGTCTTTTTAACTATTGCAGATACTCTGTTTTCAAATTTGTCCAAAATTCCTTCTTTGGCCATTAAATTTAAGGATTTTTCATAAGTGTTTTCAATGCTTGTGTAAAAATTCTCATAAATATCCCCAAACTCATTAGTAAATTCAACTCCACATTCCACATAAAACAAAAGCAGGTCAGCTAAACTTTCTTTAGATGTTCCCAATTTCTTGAAACTATTAATAGCTTTTCTTGAAATTGATAATCTTAATCTATATCCACGTTTTGGGAAAAATCCTTCTCTAACTTTTTCTTTGTATTGTTCAAGGATTTTTTCTTCATCAGGATTCATGTAAAATTCAAGATACTCTTTTACAGGTTTAAAATTTTTATATAGCTCTCCAATAAGATTTATCAAAGTATCTTTTTTAAGTTTTTTTAATTCCGCTTTTACTTGTCTTAACCCCATAAGTTTCCTCCAAATTATCCGAGCCATTTTTCAAAACGCTTTTTGGCATCATCATGACTGCTAACTTCACCATTGTTTGCTTGATGGATTCCTTTTATGATTTTGTGCAAAAGATATATTTTTTCCATTGCTTCTTCGATTGAAGCATCATCGGGAAGTTCATTGACTGTTTTGATAATTTTATCTTTGATTGCAGTATTCGCCATACAACCTCCTTAGTCCTTTCAATATATATTGTAATTTAGAGCAAGTAAAGAAATTTAGGAGTTTTTATGGGTCTTTCAACAAAAACGGAGAATAGTTGAACAGTTTCGAACTAGAATGAATATGATTTCTTTTAATCTGAAGTTCCGCAGCCATTTCAACAACAATCCCAGTCAACACAAGGCATTGCGCTTTTTAAGGGGTTCACTTGTCCTGACTACTTTCCTTGACAATTCCTTTCTTGCTCCTTCCATTTCGGGGAAGGCTGGGATGGAGCCTGAAACGGCGAATAATGAGGGTTTCAGAAAAAATTCGCTTGCTTCTATCATCCCCAATCTTTCAAAGAACCAAACTCAAGTTATTAAAATTTTCCTAATTGTAATTACTTTTTGAGATCATCATGACAACAATAATGAAGTGCAAAATCAAGTAAAGCTCTTGTGATATAATTATTTATAGCGAATTTGTGCGTGGAACTTCAGATAAAAAAATCCACAGGGAACTGATAATTGCCTGTAGATTTTTTATTTAGGTAATATTATTGTCGAATAATTATTGGCCAACAATCTCCCTGAATTCTTCATTATCATGAAGATGTTCCCAATTATAATCGGTTAAGATTCTTTCTGGGGTTTCTATGCCCTTTTCGAGTAGTTCTCGTAGATGTTTGAAAGCCGGCTTAAGGTCATTTGCCAATGCTTCTGTGGATGCAAGATTATACAGGCCCAGTCCGCCTTCTGAAATATCATAGGCTTTCTGAGCATTGGATCGCGCTTTCTGCAAAATAGCATCTGAGCCAGTATCGTGATATTTTGCAATATAGGCTGTTGACATATTGCTGAGAAAGATTGGATTCTCTGGCTCCAGCTTAAGAGCTTTCTCATAATTAGTAATTGCCTTATCTATATTATTCTTTGCCATTAGAAGATTTCCAAGATAATGATAAGCCTTGCTCTTTTCCGGGTCAAATTCAACAACCTTTGAAAAATCGGAAATAGCATTCTCGATCTCGCCTTTGTCGGCATATGCCTGCCCACGAATCAGGTACATATCGGCATTATTCGGAGCCAGTTCGATACCTCTGCCCAGAGCCGTGATGGCTTTATCGTAATTTTCGAGTTTATACTGTGAAATGCCCATTCCGTAGAAAATATATGGCTTCTGGCTTCCTAATTTTGCAGCGGCAGCAAAATCTGCTATCGCCTTAGAATATGTTGGCTGAGCCAGAAATGCACTTCCGCGTATGATATATGCCTCGACAAGACTACGATCTAGCTGGATTGCTCTGGATGCAAGCCTGATGGCATCTGCAATGAGTCCTTCATTGTAAGCATTGCCAGCTTGATTGCGATAGACAATGGCTGAATCTACTTCTTGCTTCTGGTTCTCTTTTTGATTTTGAGCCTTTTGCATCGATTCTCTAATCATTGCAAGGTTCTGTGTAGCGGATCGATGGCCGGGTTTTATTTCAAGGGCTTTCTCGAAATCTTCGATAGCGCCTTCGACATCGTCGATATTAAATTTCGAGCTAGCGCGATTGGAATATGTATTAGGGTCGGTAGGGTCGAGCTCGATCGATTTTGTGAAATCCTCGATAGCTTTTTCATAATCTTTCTTAGCAAAATGGACAAGGCCTCGTCCCTTAAAAAGCCGCGCATTTTTCGGGTCGATGCGGATACCTTTGGTATAAAGTCCGATGGCATCATCCAATCTACCGAGTTGTTCATAGACATTACCAAGAGCTATAATGACTTCTTTATTTTGGGGTTCTTTGCTATATACTGTTTCGAAATCATTCGCAGCGCCCTTGAGATCGCCTTTTTGAATGCGGACATAGCCTCTATTATAGTATGCATCGAGAAAATCATCTGCAATTTCAATAGTGCGCGTAAAATCATCTTCAGCCGACTCGAAATCGCCATTTTTCATATTATCGATCCCCTGATTGAAGAAAAACTCCGGAGTCCCCGGCGAAATCGCCATAAGGACGAAAGCTATCAGGATGGGTAAGTATCTTTGTAACATGATTTCCTTTCCTTTAATCTTAACAATTTATAATAAAATAGACAAACAAGTCAATAATGCAAGTATCAATTGCTACTGTCTTTTGAATTTGGGGACATTTGCTTTTTCAATGTTTGTAATTTCGATGGAATTTTATGAATTTTCGCCAGGCTACTGTCTATTACCACAGATGTTTCGAAATGATATAACACATCTTCCAAACGGCCAATTTCCAGAAGCATATCGCCATAACGAATATGTGCTAAAGCATCATCTGGCCTATCGGCCAGATATTTTTCAAATGATTTCTCTGCCTTTTCGAATCGTTTCAGCTCACTTTGAACAAAGCCGAGTTTATAATCGATTTTTCCTTCCTGTATATCCTTTTCATTGGCTTTTGCAAGAAATTGTTCTGCAAGAAGCAGGTCATGTCTATTCTTGTTTTTATAGCCGTTCGATGCATGAAGGCTTCCCAGGATATAATATGAATCAGGGCAATCTGGAAAAGTAATTATTATTCTTCGCCAGAAGTTTTTATCATTTTGCCAATATTGTAAAGTTTCAAGGCTGGAGACAATATTAAGAGTCAAAATCAAAGCAAAAAATACAAAGATCATTATCTTTCTTGCCTTTTGAAGGTGAACTAATGTCTTAAGAAGCTTGTAGAGTAGAACAGAAAATGCGATATAAAGCGGCATCATGGCAATATAAGAATATCTATCAGCAACAAGATTGACTCCGGATATCGTCAGGCCAAGATTTGGCGAAAGTATTACGGCATAGGCAATAATCGCCACTACTAAACCATCGAAACGCCAGCGAAGAACCAAAATCAGAATAACTATGATTACAAGTATCAGAGATATAATAAATGGCAAACTAAAAAAGACCATAGAATCTGCATTCGGAAGGTATTTCGAGCCGGGAAGCGGGTAAAATGGCGCAATTTCAAATGGAATTATGCTTCGCTGAATATAGAAAACCAAACCATGGGCAGAAATCATTATCCGATGTAGAATATTATATTTAGACAGTGGCTCGAAATAGGTGAACATATTTCGCGCCCAATATGCGGTGCCTGCAATAAAGAAACTCATCATAAAAAATGGCACTTTATCCAGTAATGTTTTCAGCGGGCTTTTTTTTATAGAATTTAAAGGATAAATATCGATAAGAATCAGGACAACGGGCAAAGTCATAGACACAGCTTTTGACATTCCCGCAAAGATAAACGCCAAAAGCGAAAGCCAAAGATAAGGATGAAAACTTCTCGGGCCATTTCTAATTGCATATTTGAGATAGAAAATAATAGAAAGCAGGCAGAAAAATGCGCAAAGCAAATAAGGCTGGCAGGAAATCCATGTAACTGTGGATACTCGAAGTGGACTAAGAGCAAAGAATAATAATACGATAAAAATCGACAATCTTCGAAGATTGGGCTTTTTCGAGAAGCTTCCGATAATCTGCATTATCATCTGAATCAATATGCCCAGAAGCAATGTATTTATTATATGCAAAGCGATCGATACAATTTTAAAGGCTTTTGCATTTATTTCAAAAAAATCTATTATAATGGCTTTCAGTATAAAGCTCAACGGTTCCCAAACGCCGAGATGCGGATTTGTGAATGCCCATTTCAATGTGCCAATATCCAGGCTGTGGATACTGGTATTCTTTACGACATTTTTCACATCATCCCAGAGCAGAAAATCTCCAGAAATACCGCTTTGAAATACGAGAAAAATCGCAATCGAAACTAAGGCTATTCCCAGAATTATTTGAATCTTTTTGCCAATCATAGTCATTAAAATATATTGCCCAAAATCAGAAATGGCAAGTGGATGATAATGAAATTTATCTTGTAAATATCATTGGCCGTAAGTATGTTTAATAAAATAATAAGGAGGATAAATGAAGAAAATATTTCTTTTCAGTTTGATTGCAATGATCCTTTTTAACGGTTGCTCTGTTCTTTCGGAATATGCATCGAAGCCGACCGTGAAATTCAAGACCTTTAGAATCGAGAACCCGGGGCTTTTTGATGCCGATTTGGTTTTTGTATTCGAGATAGATAATCCCAACCCTGTCGGTGGCAAAATATCCAGTGCTACTTATGACCTCAAAATCGATGGCTCCAATTTTGTCGATGGTAACTTGAGCAAAGGAGCCCAGCTTCCTGCCAATGGCAAGGCGAACTTCGAGATACCTGTGCATATCAACTATCTTGATTTCTTCACGTCCGCTAGTCAATTTGTCAAACAGGACAAAGTTGATTATGAAATCTCCGGCGAACTTACTGTACTGGCATTTAAGATTCCTTATAAAAATTCCGGTGAAATCGATATGCCGAAACTTCCCGAAATCAAGCTAAAATCCGTGCGAACCAGCGGAATTAGTTTGACCGGCGGCGATGTCATTTTCGAACTTGAGATGAAAAACCCGGCCGAAAAAGCTATCGGCCTTAAGGGGCTCGATTATGATATAAACCTTGGCGGTATAGATTTCGGCGAGGGCATAAGCCGCATAAGCAAGAATGTCTCCGGCAATGGCAAAACGACATTAGAATTACCGCTCCAGGTCGATTTCACCAAACTGGGCACCGGTGCATTGAATCTTCTCCGCGGCCAATCCAGCGAATATAAAATCTCCGGCGATATGGAAATAGCCGTTCCGGGTGCAGGCAGCAAGAAACTGCCATTTGAGAAGTCGGGGAGTGTTGGGATTGATTGATAAACTACAAAGCATGTAAAGCTTATAATAGCAGATGAGTAATATGTTAGCAATCATAATTCACTACATCGCCAACCCCAAATTCAATCTTGACTTATCCCTATTATACCAATATTTTGTAAATGAATGTGTATTTGTGAAACTAAACGATAATGATGATAATTTCGGGGGAATAAGTGAAGAAATTAACGATATTTACAATCTTGATAATTGCTATTTTGTTTTTTATATCCTGTCAGGAGAAAAATGTAGTCAAACAAACAACCAATCACCTCGACCGCGGTTTTCGGCTGCTGGATGCCGGACATACAGACAGCGCACTCGACCATTTTCGGCATGTGCTGTCCGAGCGTAAGGATGCTCGCGCTACGATGGGTATCGGCATGGTATATCTTGCCAAAGGCGATAACTACCGCGCCGAACAATATCTACGAAAAGCCCTATCGAAGGATGAATCCCTGACACAGATTTACGGCCTTTTGGGCCAGGTTTACATCGAAAAAGGCAATGAAGATAAAGCTATGGAATATTTCGCCAAATGCCCGCCAGATGACCCTCACTATGCAGAACTACACTATCGCCTGGGCCGCAGGCATCTTAATGAAGGCGAATATGACCTTGCCGATGAAGAATTCGATAAAGCACTCGAACATCCCAATTTTTGGGGCGGACATTGGGGCAAAGGATATCTCGCACAAAGAAATGACAATTATCAGGCTTCTCTGGAATACTATCGCAAAGCGGCAGCACTGCAGGCCAAACCGGATGCTCTTTTCGGGCTTGCTGAAGCCCTTATGGCACTCGAAAACTATCAACAGGCCTATTTCTATTATCTAAGATATCTTGCAACTGCACCAGAAGGAATTAATGCACCTATCGCAGAACAAAATATCCAGCAGCTAAGAAATCAAATCGGTGAAATCGAGACAGTGGAAAAGGTGCAATTTAACCTCGATGACGATGATAATGTCAAGGTTTGCGTTTTCGATGAACAGGGGGCTCACCTCAGAGATCTATTCTCCGGTTTCCTTTGCGGTGGTAACTACGAAATGGGATGGGATGGAACCGATCAAACGGGCAAGTTTGCAGAAGGCGATATCTTTTTCGGCATCGTAACCTGCGGCGACTCGACATTCATACAAAAAATTGCGCCCGGGGGAAATTGATGATAAACAGAAGAAGCATAGCCATATTTGCCCTTCTTCTTTTCACATTACTGATTCTCTCTGAAACAAAACTCACACCACAAGCACAAAAGTTCATAGAAGGCTATGATGATGCAGAATATCATTATGGCAAAATCCATTTCGATAAGCCATTGCCACATGAGATTTTGACAGATGAGATTAAAACAAGAGCCGAGAAGATAGAGCTGATCAAAGACTTTACAGCAGAATCACAGAAAGATGCCATCGAGATACTCGAAGGGCTTTATTCCAGCGGTGAAGTAAGCTATTATCGCGAGATTTGGATTTGCAATGTAGTATCTTTTTATGGCAATAGAAACGCATTCAAAAGGCTGGCCGATGCAGATTTGGATGCGATTTTGGATATCGATATTCCGCAAGATGTCCTTCTCGAAGACGATTTCGAATTCACTTATGACTCGCTTACGTGGGGAATCGGCCATACCGATGTAGAAAATGTTTGGAATCGCTTTGGATTGACCGGGCTTGGCCAGAGGCTTGCTATTTTCGATACAGGCGTTCAGCCATCACATCCAGATTTGGCGACGCAATTTGATATTAATGAAGGCGAGATTCCACATAATGGCATCGATGATGACGATAATGGCTATGTCGATGACTACCTCGGGTACAGTTTTATTGAAGCCGAGGGGAATGAAATCCCCTGGGACGACCGTGGACATGGGACTCATGTCGGAGGTACGATGGTTGCCAGCGCAAAATATATCGATCTTGGTGTTGGCATGGCGCCCGGTGCGCGGCTTCGATCAATAAAGACGATCAATTCGACCGGAAATGGGCTACTCGCCGATTCCTGGGCTGCTGTTGGATACACACTCGAACAGGGAATCAAGGTCGCCAATCTCTCAATCGGCTGGCGAGATGCCGAAGACTTAGATAGGTCCACATGGCGCCAGGCGATTACTAATGCTCGAATGCTCGGGCTTTTGATTGTCGTTTCAGCCGGCAATGAAGGCGGCAGCGTAACATCTTGCGATGACCTTAGAACTCCCGGCGATGTTCCGGAAGCTCTCACAGTAGGCGGACTTACAATCGTTGATTATAGGGATTCATATACTGCGGTAGGGCCGGTTGGATGGGGCGATGTTTCGCCCTGGTTCGACTATTCATGCCCGCCTGGATATATCAAACCCGATATAATGGCGCCGGGAACAAGAATCAAAAGCTGTGCCTTGTTTTATAGCTATATGAGAAAATCCGGCACATCGATGGCTACGCCACATGTTACAGGCGCATGTGCATTACTTCTTCAGGCCGATTCCACACTCACGCCTGAAGAGATGATAGAAGCGATAACATCTACGGCAATCGATGGAGGCGATCCGGGAAGAGACAATTTCTTTGGATATGGCCTGATGGACATCGTTGCCGCTGTGGAATACGTTCTTGGCGATATCGGATATATCAAAGTTTTTACTGAACCTTATGCTAAAGCAATCGTAAAGCCGGGCAATCTATACAGAATAGCTGATGAAACCGGCGTTTTTGTTCTTGGCTCCACCGAAGGAAGCATTCGCGACCTAACTCTAAGCAAAAATGGCTATGACGACTATACAACATCATGCACCTTTTCGGAAGATACAACCGAGATTCTCGCAGTAATGGCCGAAAAGACGCCTGCTTTGCAAACTGTCTTCATCCACGATTTCCAGACAGATTCACTTATCGATTCTGCTATGGTAGTATCCAATTATGGCGATACTTTTTTTACCAGCGGCGCCGGAGTCTGTTATATCGATTCATATGAAGAGGATGTTCTCGAACTGACTGTCGAGAAACCAGGCTATATCAGGCGCGTGGCTGAATATGAAATTTTTGGAAGCCGTAATAGGCATATCTATCTTCAGCCGGCGATGGATTTCGAAGATAGCGATCATGGCTTCTCGACATCGGGCGATTGGGAATATGGCATTCCTGATTTCGATTTAGGCCCCGATGCCAGAAGCGGCGACAAACTTATGGCTACAGTCCTGGATATGAAATATAATAATCTGAGCGATTCATGGCTACAAAGCCCCGAAATTGCCATCGATTCTGAAAAGCCCACCCTATATTTTCATTATTGGCTAAGTTCCGAAGCTACCGACTGGGGAATCTGGGATGGTGGCAATGTAAGTATCAGCACCGATGGCGGTTCGAGTTTCGAAATCATATTCCCCGAGGATTTCTATGACGGCCATATCGATGATTACAATGAAATCATGCCATGGCAGCCGGCATATGCAGGAACCCTTCAGCACGTCAGTTGGAAGCAAGAAGAATTCGACCTATCAGGCTTTTCCGGCGATACTGTGATTGTCGGCTTCCATTTTTCCTCCGATGATAATACCCGTTATCCGGGTTGGTATATCGATGATTTTGCTATTGTTCAGGAAGATTCCCGGCCGCCTATTATTGAAGATGTAATCGCTATAATGGATGATGAGGAATCGACTATGGATATTGGCCTTAAGAGCTGGGGTGTCAATTGCGATATAGCTTTGGATGGCGTGTTTGCGCATTTTAGCCTGGCTGGTGCAGAATTCGATAGCACTTTGTGTTTTCTTGCTGCCGGAAGCGATTCTTTCTATGCGCATATCGATTCATTCCCGGCAATTTTCGATATGGAATACTATTTCACATCGCGAGATGAATGCGGCAGGAGAACCCGATTCCCGGCAGATAGCAATCTTATCGGTTCATTTGGCGAAGATACGGAATCCCCATTAATCACCATGATTGACTTTCGGGGACAAACCATATCCCGATACGATTTCAAAATCAAGGCCAGGATAGTCGATAGCCTAAGTGGAGTCGATGAGGGTTCCATTCAGATGAAATACACATTAAACGGCATTGCCGATACTTTATATCTGGAACATAGCGAAAGATTTTGCAATACTTATGTCTTCTATATTCCAGACACTCTGGCAAGTGGCGATTTTGCAGAGTTCTATATCGAAGCCTATGACCTTGCAATAACTCCAAATTATATTTCAAGCGATATGCAAAGGCTGTATATTCGCGATATTATCGTATTCGATTTTGATGATGAACCGACTCTCGATCTTGCACCGGACACAGTCTGGAGCTGGACAGAATACGATGGCGATTACTGCTGGCTTGCCGGCAATGGCTCATCGGTTTCTCCCGGGCTTGGTATGCTGATATTCTCCGACCTTTCGCTACTGGGCCTCGAAAATGCCTATATGACTTTCGATATTAAATGCGATCTTCCCGAAGAAGCAGGCACCGACATAAAACTCGATGGGTATGTGCTTGAGCCAGTTTCTGGCTATACTACTCTGGTGCCCAGATTGGATGGCTTCGGCCTTGGCGGCCATATCGATGAGTGGACGAGCTATACAGTTTTGCTGGATGATTATATTGGAGAACGTTCCACATTGCAATTTAGGTTTGGTTCCGAAGGCGGCACTGGTTTCTATGCTATGGATAATCTAACTTTCTATGCATTCCCAGAGAATATCGATGACAGAAACCGAGAAGATTTTAAACCGCATAATAAATTTACGATTTATCCAAATCCTGCTAATAGCGTCTTTAACATCGAATGCCAGGACTGCGCCAAAATCGAAATATACGATATCGAAGGCAAGCTGGTCGATAGAATCGAAAATGACGATAAAACATCATGGCATGCGAGCGAAGATATTGAATCGGGCATATACTTTATAAGAGCATTCAGTAAAAATGGTAATCCGAAGTCGCAAAAAGCGCTGCTTATTAGGTAAAAAGATGGATAAAAGCACAATCGAACAGATAGAAATTATTGCCGATTCATGCGCGAAACCATGTGCAATATTCGATATTGCAGGCAATATCGCTTCGTGGAATATCCTTTTCGAAGATTTGACAGAAGAAAAACCGAAATCTATAAAGAGCAAAAATCCACTTCATCTGACGCATGAAAATCACGAATTATTCAAAAAAATCGAAGAGATATTAAAAACATATCTTCGAATCGACAAAAAAGATGGGCTTTTACACCTGGACTTCGAGGCCAAAGAGATAGATTTTAGCTATGATGTTATCGAACTTAGTATAGATGATGAAACTTTCTATTTTATCGTATTCAAAAAACGAGATATTGCCATAGACGATATCTTTAATGATGACCTGTCATATAAATCCCTTATCGATAGTGTGGATGATGCTATCGTGATCCTTAAAAATGCGAAGATAGCCTATTTTAATGATGCTTTTCTTGAGATAATCGGCATTTGCCGGGAAATAGTTTGCGGTTTAACATTGGATGAAATCGCTAAAATTATAGGCGTTGAACATGCATCTGATGAGATCCCTGAATTATTTTCGATTAGGAAGAAAAGCCGTTTTCATCGCGATTTCGAGATCTCTCGAAGTATTGGCTCCGGCAAGCTCGATGGATACGAGATTCTTGTATTTCGTGATATTTCGGTTTATCAGGAAAAGGCGAAGAAGGTCGGCAGGCTGAATCAATTTCTCTCTATGCTCATAGATAGCGCCGATATCGGCCTTCTGGTTCTGAATAATAGATTGCAGCCGCTTATCTGGAACCGAGCTTCGGAAAGCTTGAGTGGATACGATAGAATAGATGTACTAAATAGCGCCGAAGTTTTCAGGAATCTTTTCCCCAAAAAAGAAGATTTTGATGAAATCGCGAGAACATTCAAAAATATCCTGCGGACAGAAAGCAATGTCAAAAATATGGAAGTCCAGATAATAAATAAAAGCCAACAAAAAAAGTTTCTATCAATATCTATCAGGCCTTTTAAGCAGGCCGATGACGTTAAATCCGGGCTTATCATTCTCTTCCGTGATATTACCGAAGAACGGCAAATTAAAAAGGAAAAAGAGAAATTGATTCACAAACTTCAGATGGCTTTGCAAGATGTCGAAAAACTCACTGGCCTGCTTCCTATCTGTTCGAGTTGCAAAAAAATTCGAAATGATGACGGCTATTGGGACGAAGTCGATAGATATATTAGCCAACATTCCAATCTAAACTTCACTCATGGGCTTTGCCCCGAATGTATGAAAAAGCTTTATCCTGAAGCATACGAGCATTCAAAAAAAAAGTCTGCAAAATAGCTCGAACCTAATACTTAAAAGCGATTATTGTATATTATAAATAGTGTTTTTTTTGTTCTAAAACCATTATTTCCATTCTTTCAATATTCTATACCTTAATATTGGGCTTTGCATTAGGTTTGGCTATGTTTTTATAGCCATTAATAATTTTCATATAGCCAATTTTTTTCTTGTGTTTTCATTTAAAAGACTCTATTTTAACAATAAGTAATCAGGGTGTAGATGATTATTTGGGAAAGTAAAAAAATTGAAAGTAAAATTGATACTTATTAATTAGAAAGGGTAATTTATGTTCAAGACACAGATTGCACGAGAATATGGTGAACTGGTTACAGCTCTTTGCAGAAAGATGTATCCAGAAGAAGCAAAGGCAAAAGCAATAGCCGAAAAGATCCTCGATAATATCGATAAAGAGAAAGATGAGGTGCCTGTCAAGTATAGGATGAGCAATTGGATTTTTTCTATTGCAGTCGATACAATTATAAATGATAAAAATGGTGAGGAAACCTATCCCCCCATGCTTTCTAAGACCCCTTATAATAAATGTGAGCCGGAAGATAGCGAAGATCTCGATTTAGATAAGTTAATACCTCTAATTTGCGATAATTGTATGACTGATATGCTTACCAGTATCGATAATGAAACCCGCCTGGTTTTCGTTCTTCGCGATGTCTGCAAGCTCCAATATAAAGACATTGCTGAGATATTAGATTCCAAGGAGCATTCCCTTCGCCGTAAGCTTACTAAGATACGTCGTCGCTTTAATAATTTCCTGGAGAGAAACTGCCCTCTTTATGGTTCCGAAGCTAAATGCCGCTGTGGCCGAGATGAACAGGTCAAGCAGATTGGCTTGCCAGAAGAGTTCAGAAATAGCAGAAGAAATTCCCATAAGATCAATCTCTTTGGCGAATCATTGAGATTATTCCCGAATATTAATTATTGGGAAACTTCTAAATAATTTTTTCCTTTATTTGACCAAATTCGTAGATTGCAGCACTAAAGGTGAAGTATTTGAAATTTCATCGATTGCAGTCAGGTCAGTAGAGCTGATTTCAAAAACATTCCACCATAGTCCTTCACCTTCAGAAGGTATCTGGAATTCAGCGATCATTCCACTATAATTATAAATTTTTACTACTGCATCAGATATCTTTATATCTGGCTCTTCACTGTAGTTATAAACAGAATAATAATACGTACCGGTAAATAGGGTATCTATGGTTATAGTTTCTGGACCAAAACTATCGGTATCATCGATATCTAGCTTGCAATAAGGTGCGCTTTCGAGACTTCCCATATTTGAGAAATAGATATGATATTCTGCGCCTTCTATCTCAGGTGTGAATAAATGAGCATCCAGATCCAGCGGTTCTTCACCCCAACTAAGAACAATACGATATTGGCCTGTATCCAAAGACTCCGTTAAAAATATATCTTTTTCAATATTTGCTGATACCAGTTCTATTGTGTCTGCTTCAGAATAATATCCGGGATATGATGCATGAATCTCATATTCTCCTACTCTAATTTCATTGAAACTATAGAAACCACTTTCGCTAGAATTTATTGTAATGCTTGTATCACCTGATAATGAAACCATAGCATTTGAGATACCCTCGCCCGTCGATGAATCTTTTATAAACCCATATATTGCATAAGTATCGATATCTATAAAAATAGCTTCCACCGGACTTTCATCGGTGCAGCCAAAGCCTATCAAAAAGACGAGTGAAATCATGCAAACTTTTCTAAAATCCACCGATCTGAATACCAAAATAACCCCTTCCATAGATTCTGCCTAAATCCTTGCTTTTGGGAGTAATGGAACGATTGTTCACAAGGTAGAATAATGTATTATCCGACCGCCAGTATTGCCCAGATACTCCGGCAAATAGCCTGAATCTATTATAGTCTATTCCTGTTTCAAAGATTGCCTTCGGCGATAGATAAACCTTGCTATGAAGCAAATCACTGGAATCGAAATCGAGGCCATAATAAGAATGATGGCCAAAAACCGATAGCGCAAATCCGAAACGCAAAAAATACTTCGAGCCAAAATACGCTTCATAGCCAATAGTTGGATCAATAATAAAACCATATTCCCACACCTGATAATCGCTATCTTCGATTTCATAGTTCTTTGACCAGTATTCGCCTGTTACTCTTATGAAAATATCTCCGCCCATAGCATCGCGGTTATAAAACTGCAAAAATGGCCCACCGCCTGCGCTCCATAGCGTCTGAACATGCTCGGCATCATCAGAAACACCATAGGAATAGACGCTACCAAAGCTTCCATAGCCAACTAATCCAGTATAAAGTCCTGGTGATAGCCGGCTTCCGCCACCATAGAAGCTATAATGGCTATTCTCAAGCATTTTGTCTAAATGATCTCTTTGGATATCGCCTTCCAAAGCGAAAACCGCTAATGATATAATAATCAGAAAAAAGAATCTGCGCATATTTGCCAACCTTAGGTATTGTCTATGTCAAATTAAATTATATATACTGCTTATGTCAATAATATTTTTTGGGATATAATTATCAATATCTTTCAGGCCGAAGTTTAGATTGAAAAAGCATCTCCAATCGATCGATCATCTTCGGGATTGTGAATTCATTTTGGATTTTGGCTCTGGCATTCTTGCCGAGATATTCCACATCCTTATATTTACTGGCAATATAGCGCATCTTTTCAGCAAGAGTTTTTGCATCTTCAGAAGGCACAAGGAAACCCTCTTTGCCATCTTCTATCAGCTCTGGAACACCATTCACAGATGAAGCCACTACCACCTTGCCAAGCGCCATAGCCTCCATGACTATATTGGGAAGGCCTTCATAGCGCGATGGCAAAGCCACAGCATCAGATGAATATAGAAAATCGAGTGGCCTTTCCACAAAACCGATCAATTTGACCTTTTTCTCGAGATTTTTTTCTGTGATCATTGCCTTTAGGTCATTCTCTAATGGGCCTTTCCCCGCAATGAGAGCTGCAATTTTTTCTTTGCGAAGCTGCTCCATTCCATCGATCAAAACATCGAAACCTTTCTGATATGCCAGCCTGCCGGCAAGTGCGAAAACAAAATAATCATCGGGCAGATTATACGTTTCATTCAAATCGATTTTATTTAGCTCGTCTAAATTTGGTAAAGCAATACCATTATGTATGACTTCGACTTTTTCTGCATCGAGCCAGTCATATTGGATATATTCATTTTTTATCGATCTGGTATTAGTAATAATCTTATCGACCAAGGACATGGTTGCTCGATAGCGAAGCTTGTCTTTGATGAGTTTTACGCCATGTCTTGCACATACAAAAGGCGTTTTGGCCAATTTCGCCGCCGCACCGGCAACACGGACATCCTTATTGAAGTTTAATACCAGCACATCGGCATCGATTTTGGCCAATAGGCGAGCAATTTTCAATGTTCGATATGGAGAAAAATCGCTCCTGATATTAAAATCCAAAATCTCGAAATCATTTCCCTGGGCTTTAAGCCACAAAGGAGAATTTCTCTTAGGAGCATAGAAAACGTCATGCCCTCGACATCTTAAGCCTTTGCCAGCGGTGAACATCCATTTCTCACCACCACCCCAGCTCGATGCCGTATTTGAAAAAACAACTCTCATAGTATCTGCCCCTTATATTCGTAAAAAATCTTTTGAATATTAAGACACATCCTTTCGACTGAAAAATCATCTTTGAGCATTCGATATCCTGCGGCGCCTGTCTGGCTTGTATCATAGTCTATGACATATTGAAGGGCTTCTTCGAGCGAAGGGAAAATATCATCTTTATCTCCAAAGAGCCGGAACATAAAGCCATTTTCACCATGATTTATAACTTCGGGAAATCCAGATGTATTCGATGCTATGACAGTTTTTTTTACGCTCCATGCCTCAAAAAGCGTATTTGGGATACCTTCACGCCTCGAAGGCATAACAATACAGTCGGCGGCTGCAAATAGAGCACGCACATAATCGATGCCTCCAAGAAAAATCACCTTGCCATCGAGTCCGAAAGCCCTGCATAATTTTTCATATTTTTCTCTATCCGAGCCTTCACCTGCGATATATATCACAAAATCACTCCGGCTTTTTATCAAATTTCCTGCAGCCTCGATCAATAAATCAAAGCCCTTTTCCGATGTCAATCTTCCGGCAGAAGCGAAGATATATTTATCTTCTGGGATTTCAAATTTTACCTTCTTTTTTATTTCTTCATCGAAAGCATAACCATTATAGACCAGATGTATTTTCTTTTCATCCACTACAATTTTGTCGGCCAAAAGCTGCTTTTTGATTGCATCGGCATTAACGATAAGGCCATCGGCATATTTTCGGTAGAGCATTCTTTGGAATAATTTTATCCGGCTTATGTGTCTTCTTGTCCCAAGCCGGAAAATACATGGAATATCCTTTTTATGGCCGATTCTCCCAAGAAGGGCGTACTCTTTTCTTTTCGTAGGCAAAAGAATATCGATATTTTTTTCTTTGATAAGCTTTTTTATCACAGAGCCGGTTTTTCTATCGAATTCATGTTTAAAAGGGAGTGGGATTTTCTCGATTTCTGGAATGAGTCTTTCATCGAATATATCAGTCCTGTGGATGAAGTATATCCTATGTCCTGCTCTTGCAAGGCAATTTGCTATGCTGGCAGTCCATCTCTCATTGCCACCCCATCTTCTCGAGCAATTTGATATTATGATATTTAGCGGATTTTGATCGGGAGGTATCAATTTAGACTTTTATTTTGCGGAGTAGTGGTTTGTTTTTCTTATGCCATTCAATGGTGCGTTTAATGCCTTCATCCAGAGATACCTTGGGCTGCCAACCCAGAATATCATCGGCCTTATCGATATTTGCCCAGGTAAATTTCATATCAGTCTTCTGGAATAGCTTTTTTTCTATCTTAGCCTTTTTGCCCATGATTTTTTCGATTTTGGCTATTAGGGTATTTATCGATATTGGATTATTCCCACCGCCTAGATTAATTATCTCGAAGCCTAAATTTTTAGTGGATTCACAGAGCCCTTTCACGATATCATCGACAAATGTAAAATCCCGTCCCTGCTCGCCATCGCCATATAGCGTAATCGGCTTTCCTTCATCGATCGCCTTGATAAATCGGAAATAGCTCATATCCGGGCGTCCTGCCGGGCCATATACCGTAAAAAATCGCAGCACCGAAACATCGAAATCAAAGAGATTGTGATATGTATAGGATAGAAGCTCGGCAGCCTTTTTGGTCGCTGCATAGGGCGATATTGGCCGATTGACCGATTGGTTTTCGGAAAATGGCATCTCATGCCCTGCATAGATGGAAGAACTCGATGCCAGAACAAATTTCTTCTGGCCAAATTTGCGCATAAGCTCAAGAAGATTGAGTGTACCGATATAGTTTGTGCTGGCATAGACGAATGGATCATCGATGCTGGCTCGAACTCCAGCGCGCGCTGCCAGATTGATAATAGTGTCGAATTCGTATTTTTCGAAAATGCGCTCGAGGAAGTTCATATTCTCGATATCGCCTTTTTCCAATGTGAAATTATCATATTCAAGAAGATTCTCTGCTCGCCAGTGTTTCAAGCGAATATCATAATAATCATTGAAATTGTCCACACCGATTACTTCATAGCCACGCTTTATTAGAAGCTGCGCCGTATGAAAACCAATAAATCCTGCAGCGCCTGTCAATAGTACTTTATCCATATTATCTCCAAACTCAAGTTTAGTAGAAATCAAACAAAATTTTTCTTCATGTCAAGTATTTAAGAGAGATTTCAAGGATAAATCTTTCAATTAGAGCCAAAATAGAGTATATTCAAGTTAGATGATGAAAGGAAAATATGTATAAAAGCCTAATTACGCTATTAGTTTTATGCGCAATGCCTGTATTTGCAAGCCAATTCGACATCTCAAATTTCGATTATGAAAAATATGGACATTATAAATATAAGGTATTAGCCGATGGGAAAAGTTTTACAGAAGAAATCCAATGGAGCAAGCTGGATTCTGATGACTTCCAGGTCGAGGCTATCAGGAATGATAAATCCGGTGATTTGCATTTCAGGAAACAAATTATCTTCGATAGCAATGCAAATCCAAAAGAAGCATATCGATATACCAAAGATGGCAAAATCGAGATCGAAGTAAAATACGATTATGATAAGAAAAAAGTCTATATGAAAAAGCTCGATGGCAATAGCTATGACAGGAAAACTCTCAAACTGGTAAAAGGCTTAATTCAGGATGGCTTCGCGCTTCTTTATACTGTCAACTTTATGGATTTTGACAAAAAGATATCTTTTACCGGCTATTCAGCGACTGTTCAGAAATCAGGAAGCATGAACTTCGAAAGAATCGGCACTAAAAAGCTCGCTACCAAAGCGGGAGAATTCGAATGCTATGAATATAAGCAGGCCTTCGACGGCCTTCTATCTCTTGTCGTGCCAAAGATGTACTACTATATCGATAAAGAAACCAGAGTCTTGGTCAAATTCGAGGTTTCGGATACATCCTATGAGCTTGTGGAGATATTAAAATAATGAAAATTCTAGTAATTAATGGAAGTCCAAAAGGCAAAGGCAATACCGATAAGATTGTAAAACAAGTTCAGGAAAGTATGCAAGCTTTAGGAGATTACGAGTTCGTGTATCTATACCTGAAAGATATGCAGATCAACCCATGCAAGGGTTGTATGAAATGTATCACAGATGGCGAGGAGCAATGTCCTGCTTCCGGAGACGATATTCCATCTATTGAAAAAAAGATGCATAAAGCAGATGCAATAGTTTTTGCCGCTCCTGTCTATACGATGAGTGTGCCATTTTGCTTTAAACTCTTCATGGATAGAATGGCATATGTATTTCATCGGCCGAGATTTTTTGATAAGGTCGCTTGCTATGTAACCACAACAGGTGGCGTTGGCGAGAAACAGGCCATCAAGACAATGAAGATTTTTGAAGCATCAGGAATTTTCCACAGCGTAGAACTGGGTATCAAAACACCTCCATTTCCGATATCGAAAAAAGCTAAACTTGAAAATGACAAAACAATCACAAACCAGGCTCGAAAATTTCACAAAAAGATTGCTAGTAAAGATAGTCTTCGCCCAAATCTGGGGAATCTACTGCAGTTTAAGTTTTTCAAATTATTTTCAGGCAAATTGCCAGATTATTTCAAAGCGGATAATCAATATTGGAAGGAAAAGGGCTGGCTGGAACCAGATTGCAAATTCTTCACGGATAAACTTCCGCATATTCACTTAAGATTCCTGGCAAGTATAATCTATACACTTGCAAAAAGCGGATTTCTTTCAACGATCTCCCCCGATGCTTTCAATCGAAGCAAAACAGGTTTATAAATTCTTTGTATAAATTGCTCAGTCAATAAGAATCCTGGCAAATCGAGTGGGAAAGTCACCTTTTATGAATAATAATGCTTCTCTGGAGCCGCTGATTTCGGATTTCTGTTCGATTTTAATTTTCTCTTTGCTGCTTGCGGCTATATTTATCAAGCTTTTCTGGATTTTAAATAATTCAGATGGATTCTCTATCCATGTATAATCCCTTGTATTTTCATAGTTTATTCCCTGTTTATCAGGGCCGGGGATTTCCAGAGATAGTTCGATATCATGTGGCAAAGAATCATTATTATAAAGCATAAAAGTCTGGCTATCATTTTCGATTTCTATTATACTCGGCGCAATCGCAACTTTGCCTCTGGGCGGGATTTCCGGCTCTGCCATAGATTCGGTCTCGATAAAATAGCTAACGCGCATATTTACCATAAACTGGCTGCTTTGCTCGGGAGCTATCACTGCCTCTACCATATAATGCTGATTATAAAGAGATTTATCATCGGGAATCGACATTGCGATTTCATTACCACGGGTTTCTCCGGGAGGAATAGTGAGAGTATTTCCGCCTATGAAGTAGAACCAGTTAGTATCTGGTAAAGTATCATAGCCATCGAGCTTCTCGATCCTGACATCTTTCGGGGGCAAAATTTGAACCGTGAAGTCCAGTGTATCATCATGCGGATTTTGAACAGAGAGTGGGATGCCAAAACGTTTTTCTTCGCCCACAGGAATTCCCTGAGCAGTGAAAACCGCCGGTGCAACTCGCAAAGCAAAAACGATTGATATAGTAAAGAAAATAAGAGGAATTATGTAGTGTTTAGAATTTTTCATAATGCTATAGCCAATAATTCACTATTATTGGCTATATTTAAATTAATATTAATGTACCGAGACCATTACGCTAACGTTCAATGTATGTTCGCATCCATCGCTTGTTGCCGTTGGCACTGTGAATCTGGCATAAAGTTCATGGTCGATACCGGCGCCGGCATCGGTTAAATATGTCTCTCCTGGTGCGCTCAGCGAAGTTATAGTAGTATAGCTGGTTGGTGTTTCAGAAGCGGTTCCGATTCCAAGCTCGAGATGGAATTGGTCTGTCCCAGCAGATGGACTCGGTGTCCATGCGGTCGCTGTACCATAGCCGCATGATGATGGTGCCGGGCTATCTACATAGGCGGAAAAATCCACCGAAGTATTCGAGCCATTGGAAACCCAGATATGGTCTGCCCCAGTCATTTCTTCTGCACCGGCTCCGGGAGCGAGTACTCCCAAATTCCATGTGTCAAAACTTGTGCCATGGTCGGATGATTGCATAAGCGAAACATCCAAATAGCTACATGTAACAACTATATCGAAATTATCCGTATCGGCAGCAAATAGGCCAGATACCAAAATCATAACGATAAAGATTAAACTTAACTTTTTCATATTAGAGCCTCCATTCAATATACCGAAATTTCATAATTTACAATTATCTCATGTGGATACCTATCGGTCGTAACTTTCGGTGTTGTCAACGAAAGGAGCATATAGCGCATTTCATCGATAGGGAAAAGGGGTATAATCTCCGCTGGTGTTTCTAGAAGTACACTGTACTCGCTCGAAATCGTATCTATCACTGCAGTTTCGCCAACCCAGCCACGCAATATATAGCTATTGGTGTCAGTTTCTGCGGCGACAGCATCCCAATGTGTATAGCTTTCATCGAAATAGCCATCCGGCCTATCATTTGCCGATGCCGAAACAGAAATATCGACATTGCTATTATTGTCCAAAACGAGATATTCAGTATCTGACATATAGATAGTAGTATCGAAAGAAAGAGTTTCAGGATTCCAGGCGATGTAATCTTCAAAATCCAAATTCAGAATATCGAGCTCCAAATAATTGACTTGAATAGTAATTTCAAAATCATCGCTTTCTGTTCCCAAAATAAAACCAATAAGTAACAATAATAATAAAACCTTTTTCATAACACCTCGTAGTTAATCCACATCATAACCTTACTTTCAATATAATGTTTTTTGAGCGATGTTTAAAATTCTTTTTTCATTTTTTCATTAGGTGACAAAAACTTGCCTGACGATAAAACACTATACACAACGGAAGCTCTTTAATTTAAGAGAGATGAAAGAATCAGTTAATAAATATTATTACCTAAAGGCAAATATATATGAAGATTTGAATTTTCTATATAAAAAATCTTGCGAAATATTTTTCATTGATTTATATTGATATTTGAGATTGTGGATTTGAAATGATATGGGGATTTTATGGAACCAAAATCTGTAATAGATCTATTAGATATCATAAATAAATTTTACAGGGAGCCGGATATCCAAAAACGCATGGATATTTTTGCTCAAGGGATTCACCTTCTTGGTTGGGGTCGTGTTCATATTTATATTTTTGATACCGATACACATGAGATTCGCTCGGCGGCATATTGTGGCCTGACTGACGAAGAAATTGCATATCTCGAAAAAAATCGAATGGATTATGATGCTGCTCAGAAGATAATCGCTCCCTCATCAGATAAATTCAGAATTGGCATTGGCTATTATTTCCCTTATGGGGAAGCAGATGAGGCCATTGAGCAAATCCGGCAGGTCGGTTCCAAATCGAGCAAAGACCCATCAGAATATAAGGGCTGGCATCCTCAGGACCTTATGTATTTTCCACTTACCAATCATCAAAATCAGGTTGTCGGGCTTGTATCGGTCGATGATCCCCAATTCAAAATCAAGCCGACGGAAGAAACTCTGGAGCCCGTGGAAAAATTCATCGATATTGTTTTCAAGAGGCTTGAAGAAAAGGAACTGCAAGCCTTTTTCGACAAATCTCAGGATTTTCTATCGAGGCTATTTTTTGTCTCTCCTGCCGCTATTATCTTCAGCGATGAAGAAGACAATATAATCGACCTAAATCCCGCTACCGAAGAGATCTTTGGCTATGAGAAATTCGAACTTCTTTGTAAACCATCGAGTCTTATCTATTCTGGCCAGGATCAATTCCAGATGGTAAAGAAAAAGCGGCTGAAAAATGATATTTTCCGTGGTGAAGCTAATCTTCTTAAAAAAAATGGCGAAAAGTTTTTTGGGTATATGGTTTCTGTCCCTGTAACCGATGAAGGTAAAAACATCGAAGGT
The DNA here is from genome assembly GCA_046542255.1 of Candidatus Zixiibacteriota bacterium. Lineage (GTDB taxonomy): Bacteria > UBP14 > UBA6098 > JBKHBT01 > JBKHBT01 > JBKHBT01. Next base: position 28,589 of record JBKHBT010000030.1, read on the forward strand.
TACCTCGATTTGATTTTGGATATGACCGAAGAAAAGAATCTTCAACATTATCTCATTCGTGCCGAGAAAATGGCAGGAATCGGCATACTCGCCTCGGGCATCGCTCATGAGCTAAATAATCCATTATACGGGATTTTGGGACTTGCTGAGACAATTGTCGAAGAGGATGACATGGACAATATCAAGGAATATGCATCGGATATTGTTAGATATTCAAAAGAAGCAGCCGGCATAATTCGCGATTTATCAGGTTATTCTTATTCATCACGCTCGGAAACATCCAGCACTGTCGATATAAATTCGACCATAGAAAAGGCTATACAGATGATGCGAAGACTGGATAAACTCAGCCAGGTATCGATAGTTACCGAGCTGGAACAGATACCAGAATTTAATGCATCAGCGGGAGAGCTGCAGCAGATATTTATCAATATGATCACTAATGCCTGCCATGCAATGAAATCCACGCCCCGAAAAGTCCTTACGATTAAGACACAGCTTCGTGGCGATTTCGCAATGATATCTTTCGAGGATACTGGAATTGGGATTTCAGCAGAGCAGAAGGCAAAGATTTTTGAACCTTTCTATACCACAAAAGAACTTGGAAAAGGAACTGGTTTAGGCCTTTATATTTGCTATCGAATCGCTACGAAATATTTCGGAAGGATAGATGTGGAATCTGAAAAAGGCAAAGGTACAAAATTTACGATAGTTTTACCTCTTAGGAGGCGGTTTTAAATGCCAGCGCCCAGGTTACTTGTAGTCGATGATGAAGAACGTGTCCGTAAGATACTTAATATACAGCTCAATCAAGCTGGATACGATGTCCTTATCTATTCAGATCCCAAAGAAGCAATCAAAGATATCACAGAAAAGGATATCGACCTTGTAATAACAGACATTAGGATGCCGGAAGTTACCGGCGAGGATATCCTTCAGCACACTCTGAATTTTAAACCAGATGTCGAGGTAATTGTCCTCACAGGAGTTGTCGATGTTGAGATGGCTGTCAAATTTTTGCGGCAGGGCGCATTTGATTATCTGATAAAACCAATTAAAAGAAATCAACTTCTGCTGACTGTCGATCGTGCTCTGGATAAGCGCGAGCTGAAAATCGAAAAAAAGCGTCTTCAGCAGGAGAATATTGAATATCAACTATCTCTCGAAGAAAAGGTCGAACAACGCACAATCGCCCTTTCGCAGGCTCTAGAAGACCTGGAAAGATATCATCTCGATACTATTAAGATTCTATCATCCGCTATCGAATTGCGCGAAGAATATAATCTTCAGCATTCCGACAGGGTCCGAATCATGGCGACGAGATTGGCAATTGTGTGGGGATTTTCCGCCGAGAGAATCAAAAGGCTCGAATACGGCGCGCTGCTTCACGATATCGGCAAAATTGCCATACCCGAGAAGATATTATACAAAGACAATATCCTGACACCAGATGAATTCGACATAATCAAACAACATCCCGAGATCGGCGCAAGAATTGTATCTCAGGCCGATTATTTTCAGGACATTGCACCAATTATTCGCTGGCATCATGAAAGATACGATGGTAATGGCTATCCAGATGGCCTCTATGCCGACCAGATCCCTGTTCAGGCAAGGATTATCTCGGTCTGTGATGCTTTCGATGCTATGACATCCGATCGTCCATGGAGGCAGTCATATTCACTCGAAAGAGTACTCAAAGCACTAAAGACCGGAAGAGGCAAGCAATTCGACCCGGAACTTGTCGATCTATTTATTCAGCATGAAATATACAAGGATACCTGGTCTAGATAGTAACACTTCATATTTCAATTTATGCAAAATTAATATCTAAACCACGATTCAGCATTGTGAACGATTTGAATACGATGTTATATATTAATCAATCCGAATTTTTTCTATTACGATAATTCCTTGCAAGCTCCATAAATACTTCCAATTCACTGCGTGAGTCTTCGTGAAGGCCATCGAAATAGAAGACTTTCATCGGGAAATTGTCGTGTTCGCGGCTGACTCTTGGATAGACAGCTTCTGTGACTATGCCATTCATGCAGGTAAATGGGCTAATATCGATCACTCCATGAGCGCCTTTTTGCCTGTACCAGAGAGCTTTTCCGATTGAAAGCACCATCTCGCCATGAGCGCCATCTCGTGGCAAATATGGCGCCGACAAATCGAGTACTTTGGAAATCGGCCATGGCTCCTCGCGCCCCTTGAAATCTTGCTTGAAGGGCGAAGTAATTTTATGTTCATCATGTTTCATGACAGCCGATTTGATTTTATGGCCAAGCATCTTGCCGGAAAATCTTTTACCGCTGGATATGATGCGCCATTTATCCTCGTCATTGGTGTACCAGACCCATTCGATGATATCGGATATCCAGGCTTCTCCGCCAAGCTCTTCAATAAGCCGAATTAGGTAATTATTCGAAAAATCATTGAACCTACAATATATTTCGCCAACAATTCCTATAAGTATCGGATTTTTTTCAGGGTCTTTTGGCATATTGCGGAATCGGTCGCGCATTTTGATCATGGCAGCTACGATATTCTTAAGCCGTCTGCCACCGGAAATGTCCTGCTCTGCAATTGCTTCTGCAATCTCTTCAATCGATATGGCATATATCTTATCTGCATCGCCTTTGTTCAGCTCTCTCGGACGATTCATATAGAGCATCTTACGCAAAACATCGGCAGCGATTATTGCCTGCATACCAGTTCGTACAACCGATTGCGCATCCGGTATATCATCGAGGTATCCGCCATAGCTCGAAGGCGAGAAAAAGAGGATATCGCCCTGTCCACGTTCTTCGAATATCTTTTTAGCAAGATGAAGATAATGGCCGAATCTACAGGGGCCATTCGAAGTCGGCATCACAAATGTTGTTTTGGAAGGCTCGAAGTCCTCCCGCTCGGCGATTCTAAGGAAATTGCCAAGCGTAACCGATTCTGGAAGGCATTCATCGCCAAGTAAATATTTTCTTGCCAGCTCGAGAGTCTCGCTATTTGATACTGGAGCTGGTTCTGCATCCAACCCAGCAGATTTGAAAGCTGCAGCCATCAGCCGGGAGGCCTCGAAAGACATCTGCGGAATATACATCTTGCGGCCGATTAGTGATTTTTTATCATCATTCATAGTATTACCTTTTCATTCTTAACGATTCAAAATCTGGCTCAAAACCAGGGAAACTAATATATTCAAGCTTCTTATCTAAGGCAAGTTTTATTGAAAAATAGATTGAAAATCCAGCCGGTTGTCGGACGGAGTCGAAATCGGGTCAATGTCGCAATTTCTCCTCGGCTATGCTCGGACATCTTGTTTAATAAGTCCTTGATTAATGAGCAAGATGAATTTATTCGCCGTGTCGAAACGATCATTTTGAACAAATAGCGGCCTCGACTTGCTAAGTCGATATTATTTCAATTTCACAACCGCGGTCATTGGCAGTACGCCCACCCCATCACGACGGTAGGAACAAAAAGCCGGTTCGCTAAATGTCGAAAGCGGAAATTTATCGATACCATCGCCCTTTACACCAATTCTCATCAGTCGAAATTCGATTTCATTTGGTATATCCAGATATATCTTTTCGGACTTTTGGATAATAGAGGATTCGTGGAAATGATGAGCAATTTCTGGCCCAATTTCATAATCGGAATATTGTATCGTAGGGCCGATATATGCAAAAATCTCCGAAGGAGCCGAGCCGAATTTCTCCGCCATCAATGCCAATGTATTCTCGATAATTTCCTCTGAAATTGGCCGCCAACCACAATGAATCACTGCGATGACTCTGTTTAGTGTATCTATGAGATATACAGGCGCACAATCGGCGACATGTACGCCAATCCAAAGATTTGGAATAGCAGTAACTATACCATCTCCGTCTGGCTCATAGGACGGATTTTCCTCGAAAAGAAACACATGGCCGCTATGTATTTGATTTACCGAACCGTATTCAAATACTGGAAGTTCCAGAACATTGGCAAAATCGTATATTGCAGAACCTTCGACGGGAAGATGCTGAATAAAGAAATAATGTTCGATGAAATCAAATTGCTTTAGAAATGGAAATTGTAGTGCATAATTTTGCATTTGGTTAATATAATGAACAAAAACGATGTGTCAAATTTTATTTTATATAGACAATTCGCCTATTGAGCATATAGCCATTGCAATTAATCCTCACAATATAAATTCCGGAATCGATTTGGCCATCTGGTTGCCAGATTGCTCTTTTGCCATCTATCTCTTCTACCAAATGCCCATGGATATCGTAGATTTCTATCTCTTGGCCATTATTGGAGTAAATATTTACAGCGCTATTGAATGGATTAGGATATGCCCAAATTCTCATCTTATCCGGTATATCGGTATTTTCGAAAACGGCATCGAAATTCTGAACATAGAAAAGGCAGGTGTCCGAAAGCGCATAATCGGATGCAATAATCATGACAGTATCGAGCAGATTGCCAGAAGAAATATAAACAATCGCCGAATCACCCAAAAGATAAGATTCGCTTGCTGATAATATTTCTAAGTGCAGGCCATCGGAATCCGGGTCTTCTACATTGAATTCTATGATATGCGAACTTGTGGTATCGAAAAAGCTAATCGTGCCCGGTGGACATATCGTGAATTCTGGCGGCATATTCGGCACAATATCGGCATAGAAAATGCAGCTATCACAGCCAATATGGTCGCAGGCAATGATGTTGAAATTGATCCTGGCGCCGACTGCGGAAGTTACTTCAGGCCAGACAAGCAGGCTATCGCCAAGCCTTTCGATTCCTGATGGAAGGCCATAGCTATATTCGATACTGTCGCCTTCATAGTCGTGGGCGAGGTAGAAAATCGAGATGCTATCACCATTTCTGATTTCAAAATCATCCGGGCATAGTATAAATTCCGGCGGATTATTTGGAGCGATTTCAATATCGAAAAAACAGCTATCGCATTTGTATTCATCGCAAACTTCAATGAAGAATTCTGCTGTATCGCCCGGCTCGGCCATTGCCGGCCAGATGACCCTGTTACCTTCTATGTAGGCATCATAAGGGCCTTCCAATGTGATTGTGAGTGAATCATCCTCGGAATCGAAAATATCGAAGAAAGCTGTCAAAGTGTCAAAGGCTCGAATTGTAGTATCAGATGGGCAAATATAGAAAACAGGCGCTAAATTTTCATCGATATAAAAAAGCCCGGACGGCTCATGAGTTGTATTTCCAAAGCTATCGGTTACAAATAGGTTGAAAACTCCATCGAAATCTGGCCAATCATAGACCATCCATTCCGCTGAAACAATCGATGATGGCAAAATTGCAACCGTATCGTCCCATATCATAACTTCGGTATGGCCGCCATTTAAGAAGCTATCTGTCGCCGACCATCGAAGCTCGGAATTGGCGCCGGCAATCAATGTATCTTCATAATCGATTTCAGATGGCATGAGCCATTCCAAAGTAGGGCTGATATTATCCAAACAAAATGGATCGGTATAGAAGAAATTAATCTGGTCGAAAAGAGAAAGCTGATAAACATGATATCTCGAATAATCGACTACCCAAAGATTGACACCATCCCATGCTGCGCCTTCTGCACCAGTAGCCACAACAACCTCGCCAGTCGGAATGGTATGGATAATCTCTTTCAGCTCGGGATCGATTGCATAGACGATATTATCATTGGAAAAGCACCATATCAGCCCCAGGCCATAAGCGAGGCCATCGGCCGATGTCGCCGGAGACGATACGCCGAATTCCGGGAAAAACATCGTATCCTGTAAGGAAAATGTAGCGGTATCAAGAGCGATGAATGTTCCCTGTGAAAAGGAAACCCAAAGGTTTTCACCATCGAAAGCAGCTCCGGCCAGATGAACCGAAGTTCCCGGAAGTGACCACCAGTCGCTTCTCACTGCATGAGAAACACCTGTTTCGAAGTCGAATTCTTTTAGAATTACTCTCGTATCTTCTATCCAAAATAGCCTGTCGCCAGCAAATGCCATATCCGAAGGGCCGACAGCAACAGTGCCGATGAAAATCGAATCGCCCTCTGTCAATTCTGGAAGTGTATATGGCCTTATCCAGCAATGATTGGTCAAATCTTCATGATACATGACCCATAGCTGGCCATGTTTATATGCCAGCCCGAAAGCGCGTTCTGTCGGGCGCAGGCTGTCATTTGCCATGAAGGAATCGACGATGGAATAGGACTCCAGCATCGAATCGAAGACAGCGAATTTCCCCTGAATACCGCATTCTTCGATATCGCCTAGATCAGTCGTCATATCCCATAGAAAGCAATGCCGCTCGCCAGTGTCTGATGATGCAACCCGCCAGCCATAATTGGGCTTCTCAAAGCCAGTCAATGTATCCAGCAGCGTAACCATGGGAAGGCGGCTGTCCGGGTCATGGACATAGTTGCCGAGTACATTCATGGATATTGTCGAGTCGGTAGAACTTTGGGCATCGTAGCAAATGCGAACAAGCCCGCTTCCATCGGTCATTTGCCCGATTACAAGATCGGTTACGACAGGTTGAGAAAAGATCGAAAATATAATCGACAAAATAAGTAAATAGCGATACACATAAACCCCCGATTTATAGTTCTATTTACAATTTATTTTAATTTAGGTTTCTTGTCAAGTTCTTATGAAGTAAATGTGGCTTTGATATGTCATCTTCTAAAGCCATAAAAACATATATTATAACTAGAGAAGTATGACAATGCGGAACAGCGCTTTGTCTCTTCTAAAGCCATACATAAATAAAATATAAAATACATAATTTATATAGCTAGATGCTTTACTGATGTTTTGGCCTGAGAAGTATGACAATGCGGAACTGCGCATTGTCTCTTCTCGGCTCGCTTAATCATTCCGACAACATATTGCGAAACAGTTTTG
>JBKHBT010000126.1:0-8264 GCA_046542255.1 Candidatus Zixiibacteriota bacterium
TCCAAAGAGATTGTTAAAATAGAGTCATTTTCAGCATCCAGGGCAACATCGAATTCTTCCGAATTTAAGGAGATTGTACCGCTATTTGGACAGGCTGTAGTATCAGGAACAGTTATATTTATGCAGTCTTCTATACCAGCTTCGTTAACTTTCTCTGACAATGGCAGATTAATTTCATTCTCGACCTTTTCGATATCACCTTCGAGGAATCTAGGAGGCGTGTTGTCGATTATGATGTCCAATGTATCAGAGACAGTTCCATTGCAGTATGTCTCAACATCTAATACTATTTGATGCTCACCGTCATCAAATTTGCGATTTTCTTCATCGCAAGGATCAACTTCAACTTGCCAATCACCAGTTTTGCCTTGTAGGGTATTGAAATAACCTTCTTTATCTGAGTTAAAGCCCCTTGTAGTGCCTTCGACTCCATTATTATCGCTTAGTTTCCATACAACTCTTCTTGTATAAAGAGAGTCTCGAAGCGAATTATTAACAATGTCGCGTTCAGCTTTTGGAAGGTTAGCATTATAAGTAAAAGTGCCCATCAAAGTGTTATCTATAGACCAAGAAATAGATTTTGGAGCTGTCATTTGACTATGACTTGATAAGTTAAATAAAGCAAATATATCTACAGATTTCGATATATAAGCATCACTCACATTAGACGAAGGAGCAATAGCTATCATTGGTGCTTTTAGTTTACCATCTTCAGTTCTATCAATATGCTCAGTTAGTTGGCTACAGTCATAACCTAAGCCAGCCAAAAAGACCATGGGATTGATGGTATGCATCTGACTTGAATCTAGTATTCGAAGATGCACATGAGGATTCCAATCATTACCGATTCTGAGTTTTCCGATTGTATCACCTTGAGAAATGAACATCCCATTTCGATAATGAGAAGGCCAAGAATCCTTTTCGATATGTCCATATTCAACATTGCCTACTCTAATAACATAGTCATTCGGATGTATAGAATTCTCAAAAATTCTAAGTCTGCCTGAGTTGAGAGCAGTTATTGTAAGAGAACCATTATAATGCAAATCAACACCGTCGTGTAAGTAAGGTAACATTGAAGATGGAGAATTGAAATGATTTGCTCCATAATTTTCTCTAATATGAGTTAAAGAAACCCATGACTCAATACAAAATATTGAAAATGGTAACAAACATATAAGAAATGTAATTCTAAATCTTTTCATTCTGACCCCCCAATTCTTAAAGACAAGAATGATGGGTCTTGGTAAATCATAAGCTTGTTACGATATAAAGTCCAAAAATCGATTTCTCGTTCGGCAATGATTTCCATAGTACTTAATTCATAAACATTAAGTTTATTTTGAAGGTTATTAGCTAAAATGAGAAATCCATCTTCTAAGATTGATACTTTTCTGGGTTCGAAATCAATATTGACATCAAAAATTTTCATTAAACTATCGCCAGTTCTATACAATACTAGTCTATTTAACAAGTTTGATTCAGTTTCATTGAAGTAAGAGTATGTAGTAAATATCACATCGTCTTGAATGAAATATTCTGAACTGAAATAATCTTCCGGCATATTAATTGTATCGGCAAGATAAACCCTTTGGTTATGCATGCCAATTATCCAATTGTTGTCAAATTTCTCCAAAGTATAAAGTCTTCCTGTATCATCCAAAAAATAAGGCAATTGGTTGTATCTAAATGAATTATTTTTGGACGTCCAATCTGGTAAATTCAAATGTCCCGTTTCATATATAAATGTCATTGTACTGTCGTAGATTTGTATTTGACTATCTTTTCTAAGACCAATAAATTGCCCAGATGGACTGCTAATAATCGACCTTATGAAAACGGAATCTAAAATCGATAGCTGTTTTTCTTGGTTGAATATTCTATAACTCAATTGACCTGTTGAATCATCAATAACTTTTAGCAAAGCATAGCCATAATCACTAATATTTATGATATCTATATTTCCGTAGTATGACCAGGTTCTTTCATCAAACATCGAATTTACAATGATCGAATCGACAGAATAGTCTTCAAAAGAAAGAGTTCCTATGCTATCTATACTAAGGGAATAATGGTATTCTGTAAAAAAACTACCAGGAAAAAGAATTCTTTCATCATCATACAAATTATGATTTACAGAATCTATTTCTCCCCTATCATTTATCAGGAAGAATTGCTTTTGGTTTACGCCATAATTGTTAGTCAATGTGTCTATATAGTAACCTATGAAACAGCTATTAAATCTATTATAATACAAGAAAACATTATCTAACTCTTTTCCGGTAAAGTCATCTGTATTGAACAAAGTATCAAAGTTGAATTCAAAACCTTCACTTTCAACAAAAACCCAAACCGAATCCCCAAAAACACAATCCCCATCAGAAACAGAGACTTTGGCCAATAGGCTTCCCGATTCTTCATACCGCCAGCTCAAGCTATCTGCTGATGTTATTGTGTCGGATATGCCGTTGCCGTCAATGTCCCATGTGTAGGTGAGGGCTGGGGAAGTGAACCAATTGGCTCCTGTATCGGGTATGCCAGGCGTAGCTTCCAGCGCCCAGCTTGCGCCAGGAATCGGGTCCAATGGCGGTGCAATGGAACTAATTACAATACTATCGGCTACTGTACCATTATGAGCACCGGTTTCATCAAAAGCAGTAGTTCCGGTTGGCTCATTGAGATTCCATAAAGCTATCGTCGTCGAGTCCAAAGTGAAATCTCCACCGGCAATGTAAGAGGCTGCTATTTGCTCGTCTGTTAAAGGGACTGTGCTGATCTTTACTGCAGCGAAATCACCTTCGAAAGCATTCTCTGGCTTATGCGGTGTTCGTCCAATATTTATATTGGCTGAATTATCAGTATCTCCTGTGCCAGCGATATTAACAGGTGCACCATTTGGCGAACCATCGATATAGATTTGTTCATTGCCATCGCGATCGGCCACGAAGGCTACATGATGCCAGAGAGTATCGGTTATTGTGCTGCTCGATGCCGCAATTCTGTAACTGCTTGAAAAACAGACATCGCCCTTTACTTTGTTATCTGGTGCAATCCAGAACTGATATCCTGTATATTGGCTTCCAGTTTGGACAATTTTTGATACAATTGGATTGTTTTGCCCAAATTCTCTTAATTTTATCCAGGCTTGAATAGTAAAATCCTGGTTAGCGCCAAAATTAAGCTCTGGATGATGTTCGACTTCGATAAAATCATCTATGCCATCAAAAGAAAAAGCATTTGAATAAGCTTGTCCCTGGTAAATATTCGCATCGTGATTTCCGGTCTGGTCGATTGCTGTTGTTCCTGCTCCTTCTTCCAGATTCCAAAGAGCAATCGTATTCGTATCTAAATCAAAATTACCGCTGAGATTATAAGAATTTGCCACATCGATAGCTTCCAAAGCAGAATTACTAATCTTCACAGAAGCAATATCTCCATTGAAGGCGTTTTGGTGCTTATGAGATGTTCTACCGATATTCAAATTTGCATAATTATCAGTATCGCCTGTGCCAGCGATATTAACAGGCGCGCCATTTGGCGATCCATCGATATAGATTTGTTCATTGCCATCGCGATCGGCCACGAAGGCTACATGATGCCAGAGAGTATCGGTTATTGTGCTGCTCGATGCCGCAATTCTGTAACTGCTTGAAAAACAGACATCGCCCTTTACTTTGTTATCTGGTGCAATCCAGAACTGATATCCTGTATATTGGCTTCCAGTTTGGACAATTTTTGATACAATTGGATTATTTTGCCCGAATTCTCTTAATTTTATCCAGGCTTGAATAGTAAAATCCTGGCTAGCGCCAAAATTAAGCTCTGGATGATGTTCGACTTCGATAAAATCATCTGTGCCGTCAAAGGTAAGAGCAATTACATTTGTTTCATCATTAAAAATTGTACCATGATGAATATCAGTTTCATCATAAGCTGTAGAGCCAATAGTTTCAACTAATTTCCAAAGCGCTAATGTGAATGAATCATTGACAAAATAACCATCTCTTAGGAAAGAATCGTAGATATCGGAGCTATTGAGCGCTTTTTCACTGATTTTAACAGTTGCAATTTTCCCATTAAAAGCATTCTCTGGCTTATGCGGTGTTCGTCCAATATTTAAATTGGCTGAATTATCAGTATCGCCTGTGCCAGCGATATTAACAGGCGCGCCATTTGGCGATCCATCGATATAGATTTGTTCATTGCCATCGCGATCGGCCACGAAGGCTACATGATGCCAGAGAGTATCGGTTATTGTGCTGCTCGATGCCGCAATTCTGTAACTGCTTGAAAAACAGACATCGCCCTTTACTTTGTTATCTGGTGCAATCCAGAACTGATATCCTGTATATTGGCTTCCAGTTTGGACAATTTTTGATACAATTGGATTGTTTTGCCCAAATTCTCTTAATTTTATCCATGCTTGAATAGTAAAATCCTGGCTATCGCCAAAATTAAGCTCTGGATGATGTTCGACTTCGACATAATCATTTACGCCATCAAAATCGAGCCCATTATAAACTGGCTCAAATTTGAAACTTACATTCTGCCCATCAATAACCGGCTCATGGAAATAGCCCGAGCACGGCGAAAGTGCAAAACATAGCGAAGCGACTAATGCCAGTAACAGACATAAAATTTGCTTCATATTTTTCCCCTTGATAGTAATAATTAACAACAATAAAGTTAAACATGAATAACAATAATGCAAGACTTAAATGTATTCTAAAAAAAATTATCGCAGTAAACACCTTCATCTTAAAGACACCTTGCATTATATTTTGAAAAGCCATCCTGCCAACATCTTCACTCCTTATTTACCGGAAAGCTCGCTTTTTTTTGGGGCTCATGATAATAAAAATGAAAAATCCCTGGACAAATATTGGCGAAATGAAAATAATTGGAGATTAGAATTATTGATATTTTAGAAAAGCCTAATTTTCTTGCCAAAATAATAGTAATTCATATATTTTGGAAAATAAAGCAGTTCCATGGAGGTAACTATGGCAAAAAAAAAGGTGCGAGTCGCTCTGATTGGAGTAGGCAATTGTGCGTCCAGCCTCGTTCAAGGAGTTCATTACTACCGAAATGCAAAATCCGGCGATAAGATTCCCGGCCTTATGCATGTCGATTTGGGCGGTTATCATATAAATGATATAGAATTTACAGCAGCTTTCGATATCAATAAGACCAAAGTCGGACTCGACATATCCGAAGCGATATTCAGCGAGCCGAATAATACAACGGTTTTCCAAAGAGAGATCCCCAAATTGAATGCAAAAGTCTATCGAGGCATGACACATGACGGTATGGGAAAATACCTTAAAGAAGTTATCGAAAAAGCTCCCGGCCCAACTGATGATATAACGGGAATCTTAAAAGAAACCAAAACAGATATCGTTGTCAATTATCTGCCAGTCGGTTCGGAAACTGCTACAAAATGGTATGTCGAGCATATCTTGAGCGCAGGATGCGCCCTTGTGAATGCCATACCAGTATTTATCGCAAGTACGCCCTATTGGCAGAACCGCTTTCGCGATGCCGGCCTTCCGGTACTTGGCGATGATATCAAATCGCAGGTCGGCGCAACCATTCTTCATAGAGTGCTTACCAACCTTTTCCTGGACAGGGGAATGGCTATCGATAAGTCATATCAACTTAATGTCGGCGGGAATACTGATTTTCTCAATATGCTCGAGCGCGAGCGTCTCCAATCAAAAAAGATTTCCAAGACCAATGCTGTTGTATCACAGATAGAAAACCGCGGCGAGAAAATCGCCGATGACGATATCTATGTCGGACCTTCCGATTATGTGCCCTGGATGAAGGATAATAAAGTGTGCTTTCTCCGAATACAATCGAAGCATTTCGGCGATGTTCCTATGGAGCTTGAATGCCGCCTTTCTGTCGAGGATTCGCCAAATAGCGCCGGCATAATTATCGATGCCGTCCGTTTCGCCAAATTGGCTCTGGATAATTGCCTATCAGGCCAGATCGATGCGCCTTCGTCATATCTATTCAAATCGCCGCCGATACAATATACCGATGATCATGCGAGAAATCTTTGTGCAGAATATATCGAAAAGTACGGTAAAAAAGATTCTGGAAAGGAGAAAGCATAAATCTCCGCAAAGTAGCCGGCAAGATTCTACCATCGGCAGTAGATCTGCTGTCTTTGATGGGTGTTATAGCATTTCAAGGCATTTTGGTGGGACGGTACAATCCAATTGCCTTTGCAGCCGAAGGCTATGTTCTTCAGTTCATCTTTATTACCTTTATCATTTTTCTAATATATATGATGGGCGGAACCATTCTGGTTTCGCGAAGATTGGGTGCCGGCAAATTCCATGAGGCAAATATTGCATTCACGCAATCGCTTTTGCTTGCTGTGGTTACTGGATTTGGCCTTATAACCGCAGCCTTATGGTTCTTCCCGATTATTACACAATATATCGTCCGGCTCGAAGCCCCAATCGCTGTCGAAGCATATCAATTTTTGATTCATCTTTTACCCTTTTCTATATTTATCATCATAAATTTCATTGGCTGTGGTTTTATTCGTGGTTCTGGCGATACTGGCATATCAATGATAATATCATTATTTACGAATATCATAAATGCCGTGCTGGCTATCGGATTAATCTACGGAAAATGGGGCCTTCCCGAACTTGGACTCGTTGGAATGGCCTATGCCACTGGAATCGGACACATGGCCGGTTCGATACTGCTTTTTATCTTCATTTTCAAACGCAAAACAGTATTGAATCTTTATCCAAAAGCATGGCGAAAAATTAATTTCCCCATTGTCAAAAGAATTGTTAAGCTCGGATATCCGATAACTATCGAACAGCTTTCCTGGACTATTGCACTTTTTATTTTGAATATATATGCTGCAAGGCTGGGAACCGAGAGCTTTACATTCCATCAGGTTATTTTACAGATATTGGAGCTAATCAGCGTGATCTACCAGGGCATAGGCCTGGGCAATATCACGATAATCGGCCAGGCGATCGGCGAAGGCAATAAGGAAAAGGAATGGCAAATCCATCGAAACTCCCGGCGGATTATCCTGCCGATTGCTATTTTGACCGGAGCGGCATGTTTCATTTTTGCCAAGCCGCTTCTGGCATTATATCTACCAGATATTACCAATCTCGAACCAGCAGCCCGCGTACTTCGCCTATTTGCAATAATGCAGATTCCAAGGTCGATGGTGATAATTACATCGAGCCATCTTAGGGCACGCAATGATGTATTATGGATGGTCAAATCGACTACTATTTTGGCTTTATTCTGGGAGGTCGGAATGGGCTATCTTCTGGGAGTTCATTTCGGTTTCGGCCTTCTCGGCCTTTGGGTAGTAGTCGGACTCGATGAGACCACTAAATTCATCTGGCATAGGATAAGGCTTGCCAAAGAGAAAGTCGTCAGTATTCATTAACAGATTGATCCGATTTTTCATTTTTGTAAATAATAAACCACCGCATCATAATGACACGGTGGTTATAAAGGAAGAGATAATGATAACTATGCTAGTTTGGTTTTAAGCAGATACCTTGCTTCATCTCGTGCAGCACGGCGTTTGCCACCCTTTGCATCTGGAATTTCCAATTTATCGATTATAATATCGACAGCTCGGTCGAGTAGGTCATCCCAATTCGCACCTGGATTTGCCATTACAAGCTCATCGGTTACGCGATCGGCTATCATAGAAAGCTCGGTAGCCCACTCAAGCCGTGATGGATGGTCCTTATCATGAATCCAGGGACGTAGGAATTTCCCGGCCACCCATCCAATTATTAACATTATAAGCGGAATACCGCCAAATTCTAATAGTTTCTGAATAATTGATGACATAATTTCTCCTTTTTTCGAAGTTAGGTTTTTGATTAAAATAAAAAGTCATTTTGACATGCCAGTTTACAACTGCTACTAAATGACGCCGCTTATGCGGTAAGGGTGTTGGCTTTTATACGGTGTCGCCTATTATGCGGTATTATCGGTATTATTCGGTATTATTCAGTAGGGGCGACTCGCGAGTCGCCCCTATCTCGCTTATAAATGCCGTGCACGTTTTTTTGCCAAAGGCCAAAAAACTGCTTAGCTTAAAAATGCCGTGCACGTTTTTTGGCCAAAGGCCAAAAAACTGCTTAGCTTAAAAATGCCGTGCACGTTTTTTGGCCAAAGGCCAAAAAACTGCTTAGCTTAAAAATGCCGTGCACGTTTTTTTGCCAAAGGCCAAAAAACTGCTTAGCTTAAAAATG
>JBKHBT010000031.1:0-35219 GCA_046542255.1 Candidatus Zixiibacteriota bacterium
AAATACTAATTTAGTCAATGAATTATTAGCTTAAAAAGCAACCAGATTTTGTCTAATATACCAAAATTTGACAGTAAATTCAAAAACGAAAATCCCCCCAACGCCAAGAGCCGTATGGGGTTTCTTTGTTTTAGGGTGAAGAACTTCAGATTAATATAAATAACCAAGACACCATTTCACAGAGTTCGTGCCTTCGACTTCGCTCAGCCAGGATAGATATAGCAAATTATATGGTTTTCATAAAGGGTTTTATTAGCATTACATAGAAACAGAACTATTGCTCTATACCATTTCGAGCCTTCATGCCTAAGTCATAATAATGCTTTATCTTTTTCATCTCGGTAACCAGATGCGCTTTTTCGATAAGCCATTCAGGCGCACCTCTTCCAGTCAATACCAGCTCGAGATGCTCTGGTATGCTCTGCAATAGCGTGCGAAATTCATCTTCATCGATTACGCCGAGGGCATAAACAACGATTATCTCATCGAGTACCAGCATATCCGGTGGGTTATTTTCTATTAATTTGTGGACATATTCTATGCCTTCGAGAGTTTTCTTGCGATATGGGCCGGGATCATCGCCGGGTTTTAAGAAACCGGGCAGCCAGAAACATTCGACATCGAAAATATTATTCTCGATTGCGATTTTGCCCTCTGATGATGGCTCTATCTTGCCAAACTGCACCATTTTTACTTTAAGGCCAGCTCCAGCGGCACGAAATGCCTGCCCGAATGCTGCGGTCGTCTTCCCCTTGCCATCGCCAGTATAGACCTGTATCATGATTCCCCTTTCATAAATTTCTCTCTGGCATAATTTTGCACCTCAATGAAAATCTCATCGACTCTGCTATTTTGTGGAAGCATCTTTCGAAGAAGCCGAAGATACCCACGCTTCTGGAAAATATCATAAGAGGGCTTGAAATAAAGGTCAAAAACCCAGGCGATTTTTAGAAGTCGGAAATCTGCTATCGAACGAATATCTCGATAACTTGCTGTGCGATGATTCATAAGAGCATTATATATCTTATCAGAGATTTTGCCATTATCGGGAAGCCCGAGGTCGATTATCGCTGATATGCCATCTTTTGAATGGTCCTGAAGAAGAAAAACATTCAGGATATCGATCTTGTCGGCATCACGAAGAAGTTTCAAATATAGATTTTTTTCAGCATCACAGTTCTCTTCGATTTTGATTATATTATGATTAGCAACAGCATAAATTATAAGCTCATCATAAGGAGACGGAATTTCCGTTAGGATATTCTCTCTTTCGATTATTTTTGCGCTGAGTTTTGCATGGTTTTCCGATTTTCTATCGGCGAATGTTTCGTATCTGGCATATTGTTCGAATCTTCCGATATCGTGCAAAATTGCGCAAATCCGTGCAATACTAAGCTGGCAATTATCCAGGCCAATAGCCTTGCCTATTTTAACCGTTTCCTCGGTAACCCGTCTGGTATGTTCGATCTTTAACCGGTACGCATTTTCGTTTTCCGGGCGGGATTTGATATGCTTTTGGACAAATTTATCAAGGAAATGGCTGATATTTTCAACCATTTCCTTTTTAATCATGCATTTTTCGGGCATTTTATTCTATCCATTCACCGATTTTGAGATCTTTTAGGCGAAGCTGCAATTTGGGATAGCCATAGTAATGATTCATTTCCATCACAAAAGCCAGATTGACGCTTTCTTTGGTTTCGATGATTTTTTTATGGTATTTTGCCATATTAAATCCGATGACATCACATCTTTTGCCATTTTTGATTTTGACTTGCATTTTCAGGTGCGATTTGCCAACAATCTGCGGATATCCGGCAATTTCGGCATTTTTGAGCGCAAAAACCGGCCTTTGATTATTCGGCCCATAGGGCGAAAATTTTTCCAACCATTTCATAAGTGTCATACTGATTTCTTCCGAAAATACCTCTGCATCTATATGTTGCCTTGGCACCATATCCTTTGCCTGCAGGTGCTCGGCAGTATATTTATTGAACTGCTGGCGGAAAGTAGGAATTTGTTCAGGCTTAATCGAAAGCCCGGCAGCATACTTATGCCCACCATATTTGACGAGGATGTCTTCGGAATCTTTGATTGCATCGAGTATATGAAAATGATTTATACTCCTTGCCGAGCCTTTCCCGTCGCCATCTTGCGTCGATATCATAATAGATGGCCTATGGAATTTCTCGACCAATCTCGATGCCACAATCCCGATAACGCCAGTATGCCATTCATCTGAATCGAGCACTATAGCCCGATCATTTGAAAGATCGACATGCTGATTTACCATCTCGATGGCTTCATCGAATATCTTTGTATCGATCATCTTTCTTTTTTCATTCTGACTATCGAGTTGCTTGGCATAATCTCTTGCTTCGGCTCTGTCATGTGTTGTAAGTAGCTTGAAAGCCAGCGCAGGATCGCCTATCCTACCGACTGCATTCAGCCTTGGAGCCAACACAAAAACCACATGCCAGCTTGAAAGTTCATTGCCCCAAAGCCCAGTAATTCTAAGCAACTCTTTCAATCCAGGTTTCTGGGTTGCTTCCAGAGTTCTGAGTCCATATTTCGCCAGAATTCTGTTTTCGCCAACCAGCGGCACGATATCCGCTATTGTGCCCAGCCCGACCAGATCGAGGTGGTTATAAAGGTCGGCTTTATCGATGCCGATTTTCTCGAATAGTGCCTGGCAAAGCTTGAAAGCAACGCCAACACCGGCTAATTCGCGGTTTTTAGTATCTACATCCAGCAATTTTGGGTCAACCACGGCATATGCATCAGGAAGCTCATGGCCGGGTTCGTGATGGTCTGTGATGACACTATCGATACCCAGTTCTTTAGCATATGCAACTTCTTCTATCCCTGTAATACCGCAATCTACCGATACAATTAATTTAGCTCCCCATTCATTTGCATCATCGATGCCTGACTTATTGAGTCCATATCCATCTTCGAGCCTATCCGGCAAAAACCAGTCGACTTCGGCGCCGAATCCAGACAGTACGCTATACATAAGAGCGGTCGCAGTCAATCCATCGACATCATAATCACCGAAGATGACCATCCTCTCTTTATTGCGTAATGCGCGAAGTATTCGCTCGACAGCAATATCGATATTAGGCAGTAAAAAAGGGTCGGTTAAACGTTCCAGGGTAGGATTAAAGAAGCACTCGATATCCTCTTGTTTGTCCATTCCTCGATTAACGAGAATTTGAGAAACAATCGATGGCATATCGAGTTTCTCCGATAGAGCGAGGGCTTTTTTTACCTCCCTCTGCTCTGCGAGTTCCCATTTCATAAGAATCCGCCTTTCATTTTTCGGAGCGGAAGATTTTCAAAGATACTCGGAAACCTATAAGCCGGGTTCTGTCTCCTTGATGGACAACTTATCCATCTATGGATTGCAACCATTCATCTTGGCCAGAAGATTGCTCTCTGACTCCAGCGATCCACCTGAAAGCTATTTAAAAAACTTGCAAGACAAGCCTGTTAAACTAGGAGGGCCTCCTTGCTTTCGATATGAAAGCGCTTTCAATATGATCTTGCTTCCGTGCGGGGTTTACCATCGCAAAATGTTTCCATTTGCGAAGAGGCGTCTTACTTCCTCACTTTTCACCATTACCACGCATCCAAAAGGACCGTTCGGCAGTATTGTTTCTGTGGCACTTTCCGTTTCCTGCTGCTTTTAAAAAGCATAATTCAATATGAATAAATCATATTATCGTAAGTGCAAAAGCGGCTATAATATTTAGTTTCACCTTTACATAAAATAATCGGATTAATTGCAGCGGGAACCCTCGTATTACGAGGCGCATTGGCCCGTAGAAGCCCGGACTTTCCTCACGTAAAACCATCATAATGGCATAGCCCAAATGATTATTTCACGAGCGGCTGCACAGTTTCCATTAATCCTATAGCGTTTCACCTCCCGGTAAAGCTTGAAAATCTCTCACTCACTATATTAAACTATCATAACAATCTATCTTAACCTAACTTAAAATCGGATAAAAACTTATCAAAATAAATACAATTTGTATCTTAATTTAATGTAAAAAAAATATCCCAAAAAATCCACAAAAAAAACAAAAACATTATATATAGATTAGTCTATTAATTCACTTTTTTAATTTGCTTTATTTTCGTAAATCATTAATATTAGTATGAATTGGAAAGTGAGAGGAAAATGAAGAAATTTATTTGGCTTCTAATAATAATATCTATAGCTTTTTCGCAGGGCGATAAGAATCTTCTCGAAAAGGCCAAAACAGCTCGCGAAAATGGCAGGTTGGAATCCGCACAAGAAGCTCTCGGCGACATTATTACCGAATATCCCGACAGCAAGCTTTTGCCTGAGGCATATTACACTCTCGCCGAAATTAATTTCCGTAGTGGAAAATTCGACCTTGCCCAAAAACACTACAAAAGCGTTATCAAGCTCCAGGATAATGAATTATCTTCGAGGTCATATTTTAGAATGGCCAAAATTTCTGAAAAACAGGATAATGTCCAGATGGCACTTTTTTATTATCTACAGATCGTTAATTTCTATCCCAATTCAACAAGAGCGCCGGTATCGAGAAATTTCATCAAAAAATATGAAAAAGAAATCGAATATTAAGAGGTTTTATGTATAAGAATATTTTTCTGTTGTGTACAGTTTTATTTTCATCAATTATGTTTACGGGTTGTGCAGCTAAAAAAGAGATGAGTGAAGATCCTGATAATATCTATAAAAAGGCCGAGATGTTGTATCAAAGAGAGAAGTATTCTAAAGCTATAGAAAAGCTAGACCATCTTCTTTTGGCACATTTTGGCAGTCAATATGCTGCGCCGGCACAGATGCTTCTTGCGAAATGCTATTTCGAGAAGGGTGAGTACCTGACTGCAGCATCGGAATTCCGCAGAATTGTTAGCGCTTATGGCAATAGCGAATTTGTCGAAGAAGCAGAATTTATGATCGCTGAATCCTACTGGAATCTTGCTCCGAGAGCCGACAGAGACCAAACTTATACCGAGCAGGCTCTCATGCTATATCGCGACTTTCTCAATTTCTATCCAGAGTCCGATTTTGCTGATGAGGCGAAAAAGGGAATTCGGCAATGCCTGGACAAGCTCGCAAAAAAAGAATATCTGGCAACTTATATATATTACAAATTGAATGATGCCGATGCAGTTATTTTATATTCGGACCTTATATTAGAAGAATATCCGAATGCGGCGGTTATTCCTGAAGTGCTTCTTCTTAAGGCATGGGCGCATAAAGAAAAAGGCGAGCACTTAAAGGCCACAGATATTTATAATCAAATAATAAACAGCTATCCCAGATCTGATGCTACCGAAAAAGCAGCAGACCAATTAGAAGAGATAACCGATAAACTATAAATTCGATAATCATGAAAATTGGCATTTACGGCGGCAGTTTCAATCCTATACATTTTGGACATTTGATACCTGTGAGCATCGCGGCTGAAAAGCTAAAGCTCGATAAAGTCTATTTTGTTGTTGCCAATCGTCCGCCGCATAAAAACAGCTCTGGCCTGGCAGATGGGAAACATCGCCTCAAAATGGCCGAAATAGCGTTAGCTTCCGATGATGATTTCATAGTATCGGATATAGAATTCCAGGAAGGCCAAAAGCCATATACTGTCGATTTGCTTGCCAGTTTCCGGAAAAAATTCCCGAAAGATAAGCTTCATCTTCTTATCGGCGCCGATAGCCTATTCGAGCTGAAATCATGGTATAAATGGGAACTTCTTTTTCTTCGAGCAGATATGGTTGCCGCTATGGCAAGACAAGGATTCCCGAAAGACAAAATAGATAATGACATCATCGCCAATTCAAATCTGATCGGAACACCGTTAATCGAGATATCTGCAACCGGGATTCGCCAAAGAATCAAGCAAAAAAAAACGATAAAATATCTGGTGCCAAAGGCTGTCGAAAACTATATAAATAGAAACATCCTTTACACAGAATAGTTTTTTGTATAAGTTGTATAGCAAGAGAAGTTAAATTCTTAATATTTAAAGGAGAATAATGAAACCGGTACTTTTAATAGTTCGAGATGGGTTTGGTTATGATGAAAGCCCGGAGGGCAATGCCATAGCCGCCGCAAATACACCAAATTTTGACAGATACGATGAGCTATATCCCTGGACATTGGTCGATGCTTCGGGCGAAGCAGTCGGCCTGCCAGAAGGATATCAGGGTTCTTCAGAAGTCGGGCATATGAATATGGGCGCGGGAAGAATCGTGGTGCAGGAGATGAAAAGAATCGACGATGCGTTGCGTTATGGCGACCTATACGATACAAAAAGATGGAAAGAATTTTTTGCCAATTTCAAGAAACCGGGCAATCGTTTGCATCTTCTCGGCCTGCTCCAGAATGAAGGCGTACATGCTCATCAAGAACATCTTTTCAAGGTGATGAGACAGGCGCGAAAAGAAAATCCCGAAGGCAAAATATTTATTCATCCATTTCTCGATGGTAGAGACACGCCGCCAAGATCGACCAAAAAATTCATCTCCGATCTGGAAAAAGTCATGGAAGAAATCGGCAATTGCGAAATCGGTGTCATGATGGGAAGATACTATGGCATGGATAGAGCACGAAATTGGAAATTGACCGATCAGGCATATAATGCCATTGTTTACGGCAAAGGCGAACAGTTCGAGAATCCTTATGATGCTGTCAAGAAGGCATATGATAATCTCAAAACCCCGGATGGCGAAGAAATGTTCGATGAATACATTCCGCCAAGAGTCAAAAAGGGCTATGAAGGAGTTTTAGAAGGCGATTGTGTTATGCATACCAATTTCCGCCAGGACAGAGCTATCCAGCTTTCGATAGCTTTTGTCGAAGATAATTACCCCGGCGAAATAAAAAGGCGCGAAAATGTCCACTACATCGGTTTCACGAAATATTATGATGAATTCAAGAATTTCCTATTCGGCGAACTTGGCGGTAAAGATGGCATTACGGACCTTGTCGGCGAAGTCATATCCGCTGCCGGATTAAGACAACTCAGGATTACAGAAACACAGAAATTCCGGCATGTTACGAGCTTTTTTAATGGCAAAAAGACAACACCATTCAAAAATGAAGACCAGGTCGAAATAAAAAGCCGTTTCGACCCATCAAGCTTTGCTAATCATCCCGAAATGGAAGCATATAAAATCACAGAAAAGCTTATCGATTACATCAAAGCCGAAGACTATGATTTCATTCTCGTCAATTATGCAAATTGCGACATGGTCGGCCATACAGGGAATTTTGATGCTGCTAAGAAGGCTGTTGAGATACTCGATGAGACAATCGGCAATCTCATAAACGAAGCCTTGAAGCTGGATATGCGTATCCTTCTGACTTCCGACCATGGCAATGCTGATGAGATGCTCGATCCTGAGTCGGGCGGTACCAAGACATCGCATACTCTCAATCCGGTAAAGTTCTATTATATTGCAAATGATTCCAAAAACGCTATGCTTGCCACAGATGGCAATCTCGGAGATATCGGTGCCACAGTAATCGAACTTCTCGAGCTGGACAGGCCAGAAGTGATGTCGGATAATATACTTGTAAATTTCAAATGAAGTAGGTAATATGAAAAAGCTATCGATACTATTTGGCATATTAATTTTAATCGGCTCGATGCAGGCGGTAAAAATTGGTTCTGAGGCCGAAGAGACACATATACAAAGCCCACGAACAGGAATTGGGGTAGATACTCTTGAATCGCCCGAAGCTGCACTCGAAATACAATCAGATGACAGCGGTATTTTGATTCCAAGGCTTTCGATTTCCGAACGCGATGCCATATCATTGCCGCCCACTGGGCTTATGATATACAATACCGATTGTGAACTTTTCAATTATTATGATGGCACAGATTGGATACCATTTCCGAATGTTTCGATAGTAGATATCGGCCCTATTACTGGCAATGAGACAGTTTGCGAAGGCGCGACATCGATACCATATAGCGTTGACCCAATTGCAGATGCTATCGACTATAGCTGGACACTTCCCGATGGCGCAAGCATAGCTTCCGGCGCAGGAACAGAATCTATCATGGTCGATTTTGGCTCCGTGAGTGGAAGAGTCTGCGTAGAGGTCAAGACTGACTGCTCTATAGTAGGTGATTGTAAATTAGTCTCGGTTTCGGATGCTACTGTTGGCGGCGCAGTCTCTGGCGGCGATACAATAGACATCGGCGACACGACACCGATTATGACATTAACCGGCCATATCGGCGATGTTATAAATTGGGAAAAACGCCACGAAGACGGAGCATGGACGGATATTTTAGTCACCGGGACTTCATATTTCGAAACACCGACTCTGGCTGGCACATGGGACTATCGCGCGATAGTTCAAAATGCTGGCTGTGCTGAGCAAGCATCGGATTATACCACTGTCGAGGTTATTTCTGCAGGCTCAGATAGCGTGATTATCAATTATACCGGCTCGCCGACCACATGGACGGCTCCGATTGGTGTCAGTTCAGCAACTGTGAAATGCTGGGGTGCATCCGGCGGCGGTACAGTTGATTACGGCCTTGGCGCATATCTCGAAGTACAGGTCTCTGTAACCGGTGGCATGACATATGATGTATTTGTCGGCGGACAGGGCGGATGCTGCACAGATGGCGCCGCTGGCGGTGGTGATGGCTCGTATTTTGCAAATGGCTCTACTCCGCTCGTTATAGCAGCTGGTGGTGGCGGTGGCCGTGATTCCGGTTATTCCGGCGGCGATGGAAGCGCTACCACAACACCGAATACAGGAACAAGATCTAATTCCAGCTATGGCTGGGGCACGATTGCCACTGGCGGAAACGGTGGCGGCGCAGGAGACGGCGAATGGGGTTCAGGCGGCGGCGGTGGCTGGTATTCTGCTGGCGATAATGGTTCCGGGTCTTCTGGCGGTGCTATGAGATGCCGTGGAAGCGATGAATATCGTTATGTCGGAGGCGCTGGCGGTGGCTACAATGGCGGACCTGGTGGAGATATGGCAAGCGGTTGGGGAGTCTGCGGCGGTGGCGGCGGAGGATCATACTACTCCGGCACGCTTATAGAAGGGACTTCCGGCGACAATATAGGTAATGGCAAAATTATTATTTCATGGTAGAATATAAGGAGTCTAACACAATAAAGAATGAAGCACCCTGCATTTTATGTAAGAATAACAAGCTTAAAGGCAAACCTTTTTATGAAATAAGGCCAGGGAAATTTGCTTGTGATGCCTTTCCTAATGGCATCCCTTATGAAATTATAAATGGCGATAATCAACACGAGAAGCCATTGCCGGAACAGGAGAATGGCATTGTTTTCGAAATGATTGAATAGTAAATCAGTCCTTAATAATTGCTGATTTTGGGTGCGCCAAGAAATTGATCACTCCTTCAAAAATGTTAATAGTCTTATTAATATTATTCTTGCCTATCTCTAGCTTTTCGCTTTGCTCAAAGCTAAGCAGTTTCCTATGGAAACTGCAACTTCGGCTTGATTACGGAATTGGCTCGAAATGATATTTCCAAATCCTCAAAGTCCCATGCTTTTCGCTACGCTCAAAGCTAAGCAGTTGGCTCTTTTTCGCAAAAGAGCTTTGCGGAAACTGCAGGGTCTCTTCGGTTGATCAGAGCAATGGGCTTATCAAATAACAGGCTTTAACGAATATAAAAAATCCTATGAGAAATCACTTCATTTCCTGTGCTGATTCTGGCAAAATAGATTCCGCCGGGCAGGTCAGGATGTGGAGACCATGTGAAATCATTATCGAGACTCTGTGATAGAATCCTTTTGCCTTGTGAATCGTAAATCTCCAATGTTCTAAATCGGCCATCAATATTTTCAAGATTGAATTCGATAGAATGCATAAATGGATTTGGGAAACAATCGATTTGTTTGTATGGTATTTCGGATTTGTTTTCTTCTACAGGATTGTATCCCAAAGAATCGAGGCTCATCAGGCAGAAATCTGCATTTGCCGGGCCGGCTGCCAACTCACCTGCGAGAATATAGTCTTCGGGAGGTATTTGCCTTATTCTATTGGCCTTGTCGGAATTATTATCGCCATACTGCCTTGTCCATTCAGCTTCTCCAGTCGAGTTTACTTTGGCGATTATTATATCGTCCATTCTCGAATCAAAAAAGAAGGCGCTTCCTGCGATTATTGCATTACCGAAGCCATCGGTGGCACAGGACTTAGCTATTGAATTCTCGCCGATTTCCCAGGTATATTCTTGATAGATATTGCCAATATCATTGGTGAATGCAGCATAGAAATGCGGCGAGTCTGTCTCTCTGCTTTCGCCGACAATCACCAGATCGCCGCCCAGAAATTGTTCGACATCATAGATATGTACGAAGTCTTCATATTCCTGTTGCCATAAAAGTTCGCAATCTTCGGATAATTTGACCAGATAGCCATTAGTTGGTGCATCGCGCTCTGTTTTAGTATCTCCAGCGATAAGGTAGTTGCCCATATTTGTAATTTCGAGGCCATATCCATTGTTAATATTGTCGCTGCCGGGATTTCCATCATATAGAATTTCGCCGCTTTGGTTTATCTTGACCAGCCAGAAATCGCCGAATGCGCCAGCACGCATATTTGCAGAACCGGCGAAAACAATATTGCCATCGATATCCATTTCGCCGTCTTCGATATTGTCGATATCGTCTCCGCCCAACTTGGTATTCCATAATGTATCGCCAGATTCATCTATTCTGATAATCCATGCATCATCATTGCCCGATGTTATTCTTTGATTTGCGCCTATAATATAACCGCCATCTTCGATTGGAATAATGCAGCTTGCCCATTCCGAGCGAGTCGTGCCGATAGTCTTTGTCCAGAGCGTATCGCCCATCTCATCGACCCGAATGATCCATATATCGCGCAATCCTTCCGAAAAGCTCTCTGTATATCCGCAGGATATGAAACCGCCTTCATCAACCGGCCGGGCATCGATGGCTACATCATTGGATTCACCGCCATAGCTTACCTGCCATCGTCCATAGGAAATAACAGAAAGTATCACAATCAAGAAAATAATATGCATTTTACGCATTGGTCCTCCTTTTGATTTATACAAGATAAATATAAGGAATCAGCGTTCAAAAGCAATGTATTAAATATCTTATAGGATACTATTTATGGCTTCCAATCGCCTTCTTTTTCTGTGCCGTCCATCGAGACATAAATGAAGACATGATCATCCATAGTACTCATAGAAAATGAACTCGCACCCGGCCAATCGATTATCCTGGTTTTTAAATCATCGAAAGCTGCTTTGCGGATTTTCTCCATAGAGTCCCAATCGACAGGTGGTTTTCCGGCTTCTTTATATGCCTTATCGAGTTCCTTTTCTATTTCATTATATATATCATTTACTGTTGACCGGGCATCTTCTTCTTGCTTCGCGATTTCTTCTGTTTGGCTGGTTGCATTTTTGTTTTTTGATTTCTTTTTGTTACATCCTGAAATAAATAGGCTAAAAATCAAAAGAAGAATAAGTAGTTTTTTCAAAATGACTCCTTTACAGCTTGAAAAACTTTTGCTTTTTCTGATTCTTTTCCGATTCGATTATGTATATGCCTTTAGGAAGGCCACTTGCAAAATTTATCTTGATTTGCTGGTTTTCCTGGATTTTTTGTGAGGTGATTTCTCTTCCATCGATATCGTAAATCGTGAAAAGATCATCCATTTTGGAATGGACTTTGATATGGCTTCGGCAAGGATTGGGATAAACATCTAAACTATGCGAAGAGCAGCTAATTTCATCATTGGTTTTTTCATACAGCATATCGAGTGCATAGATTACGAATTTGCCGCATTTTTCAAGGACCAGTGCATATTCATCTTTGAGATGAATATCTGTGATTTGCCTGTCATTTCGGTAATAACCTTCGATAAAGCAACTTCCCGAAAGCCTATTATAGAATATTTCGAATCCCTGCTCCGATGCAGCGAAAACCAAAGGCCTATTAAATTGCACTGGCTTGTAAAGCGCAAAATCATCGAATCTTGTGATTACTTCCGGGAATTTAGGATTGGATATATCGACTATCATAAGCCCGTCAGTCGATGATGTGGCTGCGGCAATATCGCCGTCTAATGCTACACCCTGCGCATTTGGAAAATCGATATGCGAAATAATTGGCGACAAAGGCGCCGATGGGCTAACTATATTTAATCCGGTTGCAAGATCGGTAATCAGGAAATTTTCGCCATCGTATAGGATATCGACTGTATTTTCGATTACTTCGATTGTGCCTGTGATATATGGCGACTCAAGAGGGACAAAGTCAATTATCGAAACTATTCCACCGCATGAATAGGCCTTGTTACCCAAAATCGATATTGCCGTTTGATTGGAATATGTAAATGAGCTGGAAATCTCTTCATATGGTTCGTATTTGCGAAGGATATGTATTCCGCTGAATTTATCTGCGACAAAAATCAGGCTGTCATCGCCATCTTCGCCAAATTCGATATCTGTCAGGCTAATTCCAAAGTCTAAGGAAAAAGTTTCATAGGGCCTTTCTATGAAAGAAAAATCGACGATGGCAATTTTGTCTTTCATGCAAATATATGCAAGATCATCTTCGATAGTCATGGCAAATGCACTATCATCGAGAGCCAGGGAAGCTTCTCGGCGTACCAAAAGGCTATCGGCAGAAAAAGCGGGAAAAGCTAGGAAAAACAATAATATGATGTAAATCAATCTCATCCCCGATAGATTATTTTTTATGGATATGGTTCTCATATTTATTCTTTTTTTTCGACACTTCAACGATGTTCAGCACTTCTAATTCATTCAATACATTGCATAATTTAAGAAAATTAGTTATTTCAAGCAAATGATTTAAGCAGTTTATAAAAATGCCCCCCTAAATCTTTCAGGAAAAATTATACACTATCTTAAGTGCTTTTATTTTGGGATTTATTCGGAAAATGGAAATAAGACTGCCAAATCGGACGGAAAATATATCCTAATATTTTTGGCAGAAGATGGCTTAAAAATTTAGAATTAAGCAATACCAAGGGTTTGCGCTGTTTGGCATTGCATGTGCTTATACAGTTTTCGGCAAGATAAACGTTAAAAGAGACATTTATGAGAGTAAAAAATTATTTAGTCAACAATTTATCGCAGATAGCAAAGACCATCAAAGCCGATCTTGGAGAAAGTGCCGTAATACTCAATACCAAGCAATTGGAAGATGGCCGCTATGAAGTTATCGCCGGCGCGGATCCAGAAATCGGAAGAGGCTCCCAAAGGCATAAAACAAAGCCGACTAATAACTATGCTAATCTCAGTTCCAACAAAAAAAGCAAAGTTGTCGATTTTGCAGCGAATAAGTCGCCAAAGACTAATTCCAATGGCAAAATCAATATGCTTCCCGAGATATTAAAGCAGGTTCTTTTTATTCTCAATAATAGCGGAATGACTACTGATTCGGCGATTACATTCGTCCGCCGATATTGCGCAAGCTGGGAAAAATACGATGACCCCGAAAAGCTCCTGCGGGATTCTCTCGAGCGAAGCCTGCAAACAATAGGCGAAATCCCCGATGGTTCGCATTTCTTTATTGGATATCCGGGCGAGGGCAAGACTTCTCTAATTATGAAAGCAGCCTTTCACATTCGCGAAAGCGGCCGTAGAGTAGCAATCCTGAATCTCGATCATACCAAAATCGGTGCTGGCGATGATCTGGAAAAATTTGCCGGATGGAGCGGATTCGGCTTTTTGAATATCGATGACCTATCCGACCTATCAAGGCTCAGGCAGGTCGGGGTGATCTGCCTTATCGACACACCCGGAAACCTCACTTATGAAATGATAACATCAGAGCCATTCAAGACCGGCAATATACATCTTGTTTGCGATGTTACAAGAAACCTGCCAGGGCAAATCTGGCGAGAACAGAAGAGCCGGAATAATTATCTTGCGCTTACCAAATTGGATTACCTAAATGAACCCGGTAAAATTATCGAAAAATTTGTCGAGGTACAAAGGCCTCTATCATTTATGTCCAAAGGCCCGAAAACACCGGATGATTTTGCCATATTCGATAGCCATAAAATTGCAAATATGATATTAGGAAGTAACGAAAATAAAGGAAATCTATTTACATCATGGATGAACAAGCTTCAAAAAATCCGAAAATCGTCATGATTGCCGGGCCGAAAGGCGGCGTAGGCAAAACGACAATCGCACTCAATACAAGCATATTGCTTGCCAAGTTGAAAAAACGCATCCTGCTTGTCGATTGCGACTATTCAACAACCTCGGCATCGATACTTTGTGGAAAAGACTATCACATCGACTATGAAGATATTCATCTGGGTCCGGATTTTATCGATGATATCAAACGGAACCTGGCCAATAATGTCGATATTATTCCTTCCCCGATTTTCAAACCGGGCGATGAGGATATGATTTTCAACTATTCCCATAGGCTTTTGACAGAGATTCGAAACCAGAAGGAATACGATTTCTGCCTTATCGATACGGCACCGGGATATTCTCGCTCGCATATATTCTTCGCAGGTGAATCGGATTCGATATTACTGATATCGACTCCGGAACCGCCAGCGATTAGCGCATCATACAGCTTTCTGAAGCTGATTTCGGAGAACGGTTTGCATTCGAATATTCATTTGCTTGTCAATCAGGCATCCAATCATGGCGAGGGAATCGATGTTTTTCATCGTTTTGCTGTTGCGGTTTCGTATTTCCTTGAGAGAAGTTTGGATCATATTGGTAGCATTCCCGAGGACGATATGGTCGTTACTGCATCCAAGGACGAAACTCCTCTAGTACTTAGATTCCCCAATTCGATGGCATCCAATGCAATCGATGACATAGCATATAAACTTGCATCATAAGGAGTGAAATATAAATGGTAAAAAATAGCTTATATTTAGTTGCCCTCATATTTTTCGTCCTGATTGCAGTGGCAGGTTTTTTTAATAATTTTTCCATCGAAACAATATTCTTAAGAGGCTCGGTTTTTGCCCTTTTTATTCTGCTTTGGGGAGTTGTAGTAGTTATCGTCTCAGCAGTAATAAAATCTGAAGTCGAGGCAAAAATAGTAATTGAAGAAGAGGAAGAAAACAGAAAAGAGTATTCCACCAATCTCGATGATGAACAAGAGAAAAATGAAACTCAAATATAAGGAAGTAGGATATGAACGCTGCGCCCAAAAA
Organism: Candidatus Zixiibacteriota bacterium; assembly: GCA_046542255.1. GTDB lineage: Bacteria > UBP14 > UBA6098 > JBKHBT01 > JBKHBT01 > JBKHBT01. The sequence goes on from JBKHBT010000031.1 coordinate 15,215, forward strand.
AGATCTTGAAACCAGAGAAGCTGAACTTTGGGAAAGATTTAAAGTCCGCGGTGAACTTCAGGCAAGAGAACAGCTCATCGTTAGTTATTTGCCAATCGTCAAATACATAGCGAGATATATGGCAAATATTTTGCCCGATATGATATTCTATAATGATATCTACGGAGCTGGTATTGTCGGCCTGATGGAGGCTGTGGACAATTTCGACCCAAAGCTTGGTGTGAAGTTCAAAAGTTACGCAACACCTCGTATTCGCGGGGCGGTTCTGGATGAAATCAGAAGTCTGGATATGGTTTCCCGTTCGCTCAGGCAATATGAGAGGACAATCAAAAATGCAACCAGGAAACTCACTGGTGAACTTGGCAGAAAACCAAATGACAATGAAATCGCAAATGAGACAGAGATACCTGTCGAAAAGGTTCAGAAGCTAAAAAACAAAGTCTATTCCAGCTTCATGTTAGAAATAGAAAAACCTATGAAGGATTCAGAATCCGATGGCAGCTTTACTCTAAGTGATCTTCTCGAAGCACCCGAAGAGCAATCTTCTCCCGAGTACCAATTGCAAAAAAGCCAAATGAGAAAAGCGCTAGTCAATGCGATAAATAATATTGGCGAAAGATATAGGTTGATTCTCGCACTATACTATTATGAAGAACTCACTCAGAAAGAGATTGGCTCACTGCTTAGCGTTTCAGAATCGAGAGTATGTCAGCTTCATAATCAAGCTATTAGCAAAGTGAAAAAACATCTCGATGGAGAGTCCTGGCAGACCTGATAAAAGGGAGATGCCGTGAATATTATAAAAACCTATGATATAGACACAAACCACAGAAGGCATAATCAATATTCTCCGGTACTGAGAAAGAAAAAGAAGAAAAAAGAAGAAAAGAATAATAAAAAGAATAAGAAAAAAGGCAAAAGAAAGGGCAAGCTTGACATCGAAGTATAATACATATCTAATCCTTCTGATCATTGTATCGAAAATTGTTCTTGCTAGCAACATCAATTGCTACCGAATGGATAATGGCACATTTCGATATTCCAAATTAGATATCGAAGATTTCTGCCGAATGATGAAAATCAAGCGGGAAAAGGCTGTCCTCGATAGTAATGTGGAGATGACTGGTTCTGATATAATTCGATATTTCGGTAAAAGAGGATATCGAAATTTTAGCTCGATGGGCATAATCAATCCCACTAAAGATGACCTACTCCGAATGCGGATGAAAACCGTCCCGGGAGTCGAGCCGCGATATGATGGCGACCCTCTTAAGTCCCTTATAATGAACTATGCTGTAGCGCGGAAAATGGATCCTGCATTTGTGATGGCAGTAATACGGCAGGAATCGAATTTCAATCCAATGGCGATTTCTCATGCCGGAGCCATAGGGCTTATGCAGATTATGCCTGCTACTGCTTCCATAGTTGCCAAAAAGAATATCACTGAGGAAGACCTTAAGAATCCGATTCTTAATCTACATATAGGCACTTATCACCTGAGAGACCTACTCCATAAATATAGACATCCGATAACTGCGCTTTCGGCCTGGAATGCCGGCGAAGGAGCAGTGCAAAAATATGGGCCGTTGCCGCCTTATGAAGAAACAATAAACTTCGGTGCAAGTGTCATGAATCATTATCGCAATTATAAGAAGGACGAAATATGGAAAAAATAGGTATAATATCAGAAAGCAATATGCTATGGAGCGGCCTTAAAGCCGCAGCTTCCAAAAGAGGGCTGACAATATTCAGAACTCCTCTCGATGAGCTTCGAAAACAGGCGAAAGACAAAAACCTACCCGATGTCTTACTCATCGATTTCCCTAAAAGAAATCAAACCTATGAAGACATCTTAGAAGGCTTCTGTATCGAAAACCCGGAAGTCCTGGTCATAATACTCGGCGATAAAGTTGAATCTACATTTCTTAAGTCCTATTCATATTTAGTTGCTCCCAGAATCGTAAATTATGCCTTCATCATGGATATTGTTGTCAATACGCTGGCCTATAAGAGCCTGCTTCTTAAGGAATCGCAGAGACATCAAAAGGTGATCGATTTTGATAAAAAGAAAAATATATCCAATGCGCAGAGGCATAAAGAACTACTCATCGCAAGAAATGGCGAACTTCTAATCCAACGCGAAAGATTGCAGCGAGAAAGAGAAAATTTCCATAATAGTATGGGCGAGGTTATCGAATTTCTGATGCAGATGATAGAATACCAAAGCCCGGAGATTGCAGGGCATTCAAGATATGTAGCCAAACTTGCGAATCGAATAGGCATAAACCTCGATATGAATGGCGATGAGCTTCGCTATCTGGAATGGGCTGCACTACTGCACGATATAGGCAAACTCGAAAAATATGAAGTGAGCGGAAATGCAGATTCCATTAAAAGACATGCAGTAGTCGGCGAGGCTTTGCTTTCCAGAGTCGAGCTTCTCCGGCCACTGTCGCGAATTGTCCGCTCTCATCATGAAAGATTCGATGGAACCGGATTGCCAGATAAAATACACGGAGATGAAATCCCATTGGAATCCCGAATAATTGCCATCTGCAATACTATCGCTATGATAGACCATGATGGTAAATACGAAAATGATTCCAAAATCGCAAAAGACCTGATTATAAAATCGGGATTCTCATTAGACCCGGAACTTGTCGAGATAATGCTGGAAAATATCGGCAATAACAAAGTTACCGATGAAGATGAATTCATGACAATAAGGCCTCAGGAATTAGAAGAAGGAATGCAGCTTTATGATGATCTATACACATCACACGGCCTTTTCCTTATTCCGTCTGGAGAAGTCCTTACAGAAGAACAGATAAAAAGAATACAAAGTTTTCACAGAATTGCGCCGGTAATTGGCGGAGTGAAGATAATGAAAGATAATATAGAATTCGAAAGGAGCAACGGTGGAAGAAAGCAAGCTTGAATTTCTCTCGACCGTAAGTAAAGCTATCACAGGGCTTTTGGAGCCTAAAGAAGCTTTTGAGACCATACTAGATCTGGTCGCAAGAATCATCAATTACAGATATGCAACATTATACGGTTATTCCGAGAAGGAAAATGAACTGATTCCGGTTGCATATAGAAGACAAATTGTAGATCTGATTCCATCAATCAAATTCAGTGTTGGAACTGGAATCTCAGCATGGGTAGCATCAAAGAAAAAACCTATTCTGCTATCAAAAATTCACACAAGCCCACATCTCTCGCATCGCGTAGTCAAGAGCTTTATCTCGATACCATTCGAGGATAATGACGAATTATTGGGAGTACTGAATCTGGGGCATTCTATCCCTGGAGCATTCACTATGGAAGAGCTGGACCTGGGTATAAGGATGTCCGAGGAGCTTTCCGGGCTTTTGAAGCGCTTTTTGCTTCTTCATGATCTATACAATCTGGATACCAAATTCCGCAATATGAAAGAACAGATTAAACAGAAAGAACAAACCATACAGGAGCGTGAAGCCGATAATGTCAATTATCTTGCAAAAGCAGTATCGCATCATGTGAATAATCCTCTTACTTCGATTATGGGAAATGCCCAGCTTCTTCTGGCAGATGCCGGCAAAGGCTTTGGTTCTATACTCAAAGACCGCCTTCAGAAAATAATCGATGAAAGCGAAAGAATAGCACATGTCATCGAAGAGCTACGAAATCTTGAGTACATAGAAACAGAAGACTATGCACCTGGCAAGAAAATGTTGAAGATTTCAGATTATAAGAAAAGTGCATAATATAATATAGATATTATGCATAAATAGGTTATCGACAAGGAGTTTAGATGAAAAAAACAAGTTTATTGATACTTACGGCACTTCTTATGACAGCATTACTGTCAACAGGCGGATGCGTTGTGCCGGGTGGCGGTGACGATGATAATGATGGTTTCAAAATCAAGAATATCGAAGTAATAAATATTAGCGAAACCGCCGTGAAAATCGATTGGGAAACAAGCGACTCGTCAAACTGTCAGATATTTTATGGACAAAATAACTATAGCTCTTATGCCAGTGATTCTTCGCTGTCTATGATACATACTTTGAATTTACAGAATCTGATGCCCTCGTCAGATTACAAATTCAAAATCATTGCAGAGACACCCGATAGCCGATTCGATGAAGTCGAAAATCGCCGTTTCTCTACTATGGCAGACACAGTGGCACCGGTTATTTCAAATATCAGATTATTATCGACAACATCCAATAGTATGTCAATCGCCTGGGAAACAAATGAAGTTACTAACTCTCTGATCAAATGGGGCGAAACAGCCGCATACAATGGAATGCAAAGCTCCGATAATGACAGCACAACAGAACACTATACAACAATTTCTGGACTCCAACATGTTACAGATTACCATATAAAAATCGATGCAACCGATATTTCTGGCAATAGCACATCGTCAAATGATACCATCTTCCGCACAAGCGACCTGCCTGTAGTCAAATTTGCTCCCGATACGATAGAAGGCTATGAGGGCGATACGATAGATGTCAGCATACAGTTAGATGTAGATAATCTCGCTGCTTTAGCATTCTTATTAGAATACAATAATCTAAAAATCGACATCCTCAAGGTAGAACAAGCAGAATTCTTCATAGAAAATTCTGGCAATATTTTCCAGGTCGAGAATCCGCTCGTTACACAACTCGAGCTTATTGCTGCCTGGATGATAAACTATGATGGAATCATTCCAGTCGGCACAGGAGCCACAGGAACTGGAAATGTTTGTACATTAAAGATCGAATTACTCAGAGACGGCGAAACAGAGATTAGATTCATAAGAGATGATACTCTTCCAGTTGGCAGGCCCGACGGCCATCCCGATAGCCAGCTCTATGATATGAGCGATAATTATATGTCTGCACATTGGTATAATCTCTATATCAATATTTTGCCAGACGATGATTAAATAGATGTGTTCCAAAAGGGTTAGGTAGGATTGCCCCGTCTTCTTAGAGACGGGGCTTTTTTAATTATTCGTATTTAGTATAATCGATGGCAATATCCCATGGCAGCACAGAATAAGGTAAAAACCTTATGATATATTTATTTGTTGGAAATTAGCACAGGGTACTTCAGTTTAGCTATGGGAAGTATGACAATGGAAAACAATGCATTGTACGATAGTTATTAACTCGATTTATTCCATATTAACTCATATAGGATAGTCTAATTTCTTATAATAACAAAAAAAGGCAACCTCAAAAGAGGTTGCCCATTGTATTAAGGAGTAAATTAGTAGTCAGTGATCAGTCGCTAATAATGCGCTGCGATTCCATATCCAGTAATACGCGCCTATTGACTGTTCGGCCTTCTGGAGTGGAATTGTCGCCGATTCTGGCTTTTTCTCTTGTGCCGTCTGGTGCCCATCGAATGATCTCATAAGGGTCTGTTTCGCCATAGCCTTTATAGGAAAGTTCGACATTATTCTTTTCCAGCCATGTATCGAGTCTGTCCTGTGAATCAATGTCGAGTAGATACATCATATATCTTCTGAGATTGATATATTCTCGCTGTGCACGCTGTTTAGAAAGAGCGATATTTGCATATTCTGCGCCGATGGAGTCAGTATGTCCAGTAACGACAGCATTGACTCTTGTATAGCCCTTGGATGCGCGCTTGATAAGCCTATCTGCAACATATTCGACACGGCTTGCCAGGAATTTCGATGATGGAACATCCTCATCGAATAAGAATTCGACAATAACCAATGATTCGATTCTCTTGGCTTCTTTGGTAACCTGGATTGCCATTGTGTCGGAAGTTGTGGTAACTTCTTCGCCGAGCTTATCGACTACTTCGAGTTTTGTGAAATATTTCTTATCGAAATCGAGAAGCTCGCCGGAATTATCGCGCCAGTCCCATGAAAGTCCTTCGGGAATCTGGCCTTTGCCGGCTGCGAGTGTACGAACGAGATTGTCATTCTGATCGACGACGCTAACAGCAAAGCTATCGACACCTGCCTGTACAGTGGCCTCGATATTGACACGGTTCATCTCTTCACCTTCGACCTCATAATCATCTATAACATGGTCGGCTTCTTTCGGACGATATACCAGGCCCTCGGAAATTGGGAATACCATAACTACATTTGGATTTGCATTCGCCTTGAAACTCTGCTTAATGTATACTCTCTTTGCAAGTTCTGGGTCGCCGAGTTTTTCTTTTATCCGCGAAGCCACATCAGTAACCTTTGTGAACACTTTGCCAGCCATAGCGGAATCGCCTGGGTCTGCATATGCATCGCAAAGAATAATGACTTCTGGGTTATCAGAAAGTATCGATTTCATCCTACCGATATTTGAAGTAACCAAATCATTTCCATCCATTTTGAGAGCAGTGGCATAAGGCACTTCGGCGAGGAAATCAGATCCGGGCTTAAACCATGCTTCGATTTCGGAACGGCGGTTTTCAGCAAGCTGATACTCCAGGCTCTTTTTATTGAACTGGTCTTCTGGAACGCCGGCGCGAGATTCGTCTCTGTCATAGCCTTCGGTAACTGCGCTGACTCTGTCTCTTGGTGCGCCGTTTTTCACGAGAGCATCGACAGTTGCCTTTGCACGCTGGTCTGCAAGCTGGTTCGGATTATCCGTATCATCGGACATCGGGCTATAATAGCCTTTTACGGACAATTGGACATCTGGATTCTTGGACAAGCGATCGGCGATTATCTGTAACATGCGATTGTATCTCGCATTAATTTTTGCCGAATTCTTCTCGAAAAATACCATCGGAATAATCGGCTCTTCTTCCTGGTAAAGTGTCAGTTTGGATACAGCTAATTTATTATCTCTTGGAGAAATGATACCTTCAGGTGTCCTATATGCCCAAACCTCGCCGACTCCGGTATTGTTCTCTTCATCGAATTCATCGATTCTGGAGCGGATCTCTGGAATTCTTGTGCCATCGTCATCGACTGATACATATATCGTATAATGGCCATCGGCTGGTGGTTGCCATCGGAATGTTACATCTTTTTCTTCGCCAATTTCAAAATCTTCGCGAATTGTTTCGGCGCAGAGATTCCACATGCCCTCATCATCCTGATAATAGCAGGATATTCTGACCTTTTTTTGGCCGATTTCGGATTTATTTACAACCTGAGCCCTGATAGTTACTTCATCGCCAACAACCATCTGTTTCGGAAATACTTCGACCTTGCCATCGACTATCTCGAGGTCTTCGAGAGGAATCGGTGGTGGCTGAATCATAAGATTAAATGATACATGATGTGATGTGAAAAGATTATTGCCAAGTTCATTGACTGGATAATCAGCAGCATAGTCGATTCCCCAATTGACCTTTTCGCCCTGATGCATATAACCGAGTCCGAATGCAGCATCCTGTCTATCGTAACCGCCACGGATTGCGAAAGATTGGCCGAGTGCGACTTCGAGCCCGCCATGCATTTTGATAGATTCGCCATTGACTTCACGCATCAAATATTCGGCTTCGAACATCGGCTTGAAATATCCAAATTTGAAACCAAGCCCACCACGAATTTTCATCGGACGGATATTTTCATCGGCGGTTCCGGAGCCGGATAATGATACATCTGGCTGCAAAAGGTCTGTCGCTGCTACGCCGACTCTGAGCCATTCTGCCGGCACGAACAAAAGACCGACATCGGCAGATGGTACTATGCTCTGCGAATTGTCCATCATCGGATCAGTAGCATCGAAACCATCGGAGACATTTGCATCATTCCATGCACTTCGGATAAATTTGGCATTCAAACCTAAAGATAGGTGATTCCCGTCATGAGTTCCATATAGCCTTTTGGCATATCCGAGTGTGAAGATGCCCTGACTGTAGATATTATCCATGTATTGTGTATAAGAAAGGCCAAATGAGCCAAGCTTATCTCGAACATCCATATTGCCGACATAGGCAATATAGCCTTCATTCAGCATATTGTCGCCAATACCCAGGAAAAGATTGCTATACGATAATGTTAAAGCCTTTTCTCTGAAGCTTTCCATACCAGCCGGGTTCCACACTGTTGCATTGGCATCATTTGCCAAAGCTGTAAAAGCCCCACCAACTCCCTTAGCCCTTGCGCCCATTAGATCGACCTGTCCAAAAATTGCACCGGTCAATAGTAATGCGCATAAAACGATTATAATCCGTGATCTCATAGATTTACTCCTTATATCGGTATTCATTTTACTCGCCTGCTTCCTATTAATCATCGAAGGATAGTGATAGTGCCATCGCAAACAAGCTCATCATCTACCACGATAACATAGGCATAAGTGCCCTGCCCACATGGATTACCTTCATCATCTATTCCATCCCAGGTCCACATCGAGCCCATATTCGGTTCAATCATTTCGACTACTTTGCCACCATTTATATCGAATATATGTATAGCTCTTTCATTTGCGGCAGTACGCATATCCGGGAAACGGAATTCGACATAATCATTTTTTCCATCGCCATTTGGTGTTATCGGATTTGGTTCCTGATAGCATGGTGTAGCGCCTAGCGTGAAACTGAACTGATGCTCCATGCAGTTAGGCCCGCAAAGTGCTTCCTGGATATCATCACAGGCTTCGACTATTACATTGATCTCCTGATTGTCTTCGAAGCTCATTGTAGTAAGGTCATCGGATGAAATTGTGAAATTAGTGCCATCCCATTCGATAGCGGGGTCATTCCAGTCGAGTACTGTCTCTTCGATCTGGACAGTTACCGATGAAATATCGATTCCCGAGTTGACTCCACCGGCAAGTGGGTCCTCGAGATTTACTTCGATATCGAAAGATAACTCTTCGATTGTAACCCCATCCGGGCTTGCGCTAAGGACATATGGCTCTGTTCGATCGACCATAAATGTCCAGTTCATGGTTTCGCTGGAATCTCCAGAGTCATCCACGACCGGGAATAAAGTTATATCGATGATTCCGTCTTCCCACAGGTCGTCTCCAGGAACAATCCATTCGAGCATATCACTGCCCGGTGTCCAGGTGAACATTGTGTCCGCTGGATCATAGTTATAGATTGTGTCCCGGACTTCCATAGAAATAGAAGACGGGTCGATCGGCGAATCACTTTCGATAATTATTTGTATCGAAAGATCCTGGCAAGACATAGTTGCACTGTCGCCTGGTTGAATGAAATCGATGTTCGTAATCTGTCCGAAGACAGAAAATGCTGCTGTTAAGCAGATTAATAAGAAAATAATTCGATGATCTCTCATCTTACACTCCCTATTCTTTAGTGTATTTTTAACTCAATGTCCTGAAAAGTAAAAAATTGTTAAATACCTGTCAAGTCTTAACTTCACGCTTTGCACTTTATATATAATAACCTGGAGCTTTTTTGATGCTAATAATTACGTATGAATCCCAAAAATCTTTTGAAGCACTACTCTTAACTTCAGATTTAAAAAGGTGTTATAAACAGTCTATATTGTTTTAGATAAGTTAATTAGTGAAATAAGTTATATAGAGTAAGAAAAAAAATATATGCCTATTGTAGTCAGCCTTAATTAGTCAGCAATAACTATAGAGACTACCTTTTAATAATTTTTATAAACTTTGATTTCTCTTTTAAAGCCATATATAAAATACTTAAGATATTTACCCAAAAGGCTTTACTGATGTTTTAGCCTGAAAAGTATGACAATGCCCAGCAGCGCATTGTCTCTTTTAAAGCCATATATATAACATATATATAATACTTAAGATATATATCCAAAAGGCTTTACTGATGTTTTAACCTGAAAAGTATGACAATGCCCAGCAGCGCATTGTCTCTTTTAAAGCCATATATATAACATATATATAATACTTAAGATATATATCCAAAAGGCTTTACTGATGTTTTAGCCTGAAAAGTATGACAATGCCCAGCAGCGCATTGTCTCTTTTAAAGCCATATATATAACATATATATAATACTTAAGATATATATCCAAAAGGCTTTACTGATGTTTTAACCTGAAAAGTATGACAATGCCCAGCAGCGCATTGTCTGGCTGATAGTGCAAAAAAACCAGTAAAACCATTGCATCATGGATATTATGAATTATATACTTGTTTATATACGGCTTAACAAGAGATGGCTTTAAAGGATTTGTTGTTTTCAATTTGGATTTTATAATATATATTCCATAAAAATATATGGAAGGTGAAATATGCAGGAATTTCTTAGAGAATGGGGAATATATTTAGTTTTTATAATGGGAATTATTTTTTTCGCGCTTCGTATGCTTCGAAAAAAAAGATTTGCGCCCGAAAATCCCAGAACCGACCGCAAAAAGGCCAACGTACTCATCAAGGATTGGTTTTCTCGAGTCGATAGGCTTCTTAATCAACCGAAAGATACTACCGAGGATGAATTGGCAGAGCTGTATGTACTCCAAAACAAGATCGATGATTTTATGGAGAAGCACAGAAAGCTCGCTCTTTATTTCGATCAGGAAGCTATCGATGAGATCTTCGAGAAGCTGGGGCTTGATATCGAGCCTTCTATGGGCAATTTCATGAAGATTGCTGGCCTTTCTGACCCTAAGACTGTTAGCCACTATTATCGCGAAAAAATCGATAAATGGATCGATAGCATCGATTTTCCGCCATATTTTCCACTCGAACTTTACTGGGAAATCATAAAGGGGCATTATTATGAATATCAGGAAGACAAGCTATACAAAAAATCCGATGACCTGCAAAACAAATACGATAATATCAAAAGGCTTGTCAGGATTGTGGATATTCAGCTCGATTACAAAGATGAGCAAGAGTAATCTCTGTTATTATTACATTTTTGTGGCACGGTGGCCGTAGCATCTTTGACCAGAGCAAGCTCGACTTCATTTTCAAATCCATCGATTGCATTGTAAATAGCATTTTCGAGTGATTCTATCGGTTTGATGTTTATTTTTCGAAGAATATTGGGTTCTATATCTGTAAATGCCCAGACTCTTTTGTTTTCTAATAATTTAGCGAGTCTATAGCTTTTATGAGAGCCGAGTTTATAGAAATTATCGATTTCTTTACAAATTTGTGATGCTGTTTTTCCCGAAGATAGCATATCATAGAAATCGGATTGGCCGATACCATCTTTACATTTTGATACGAGGATAATTATTCCATTATCTTTGCACATCTGTTTTACATGTTCCAGGGCTTTGTGTGACTGATATAGATTTATGTCCATTGGAGGGTTCACCTCGGCGATGACTATATCATACTGCGAAGTATATGCCGCCGCATAGACTTTTTTAGCATATTCAACAGCTTGATAAAAGGAATCTGATATGTCGCCGCTTATTATTCTATATATGTTTTGATGCCTGTCCAAAACAGCCTGAATAGAAAACATCGGCAATTGTATAGATTTGGCTGCAAGTTCCATTTCATGGTGCAGATAATTATTTTCGAGAGCCATGATTTTCGCATTATTATCCATTGCAAAAGAATGATTCTGCCGAATAGTTTCATAGCCGGCAATTCCGGGCAAAATGGATTTGCGTCCGCCGGTAAAGCCTGCAAAATAATGTGGTTCGACTGAGCCGATAACTATTATAGCTTCTGATTCCAGTGCATGTTTATTGATCCAAAATTCATTTCCGGTGGGGGATTTACCGATTTTTACCAGGTTTTTCTTGTTTCTGCTGTCATGGACTAATATCCTGTCCCGGTATTTTTCGAGATAGTGGCCAAAGATTGTTTTCATTTCAAATTCAGTTGGTGGCCGATGCGTCCCGACTGCTACAATAAATCTAAAATCTTTGCTCTGTAAATAATTTTCTATTTGAGCGATTATCTTTGCTGTCGGAGTCGAACGTGTGCTATCATTAACGATTATCGTGAAATCTTTATAATTTTCAATAAATTCCTGAAACTCGCAATTTGACTCCAATGCTTTTTGAATTGTCCTACTTTCATCCGCGATGCTGATTTCATCAGGTTGGATTATATCGATATTGGCTCTATTGGGCAATTTTACATCGATGTCTTTGCCAGCATATTTGATTTTTAATTCCATAATTTTAAATATAAATGCTACACATTTGAATGTAAAGAGGTTTGGCCTATTTCAATTCGATTTTGGCATTCCTTTGCAGCTTCGAAGCAGAAGCCATTTCTCTTCTGTTCTAAAGCCATATATAAATAACATAACAAAATAAGTAATATATATAGCTATAGGCTTTACCGATATTTTAACCTGAGAAATATGACAATGCGGAACAGCGCATTGTCTGTTTTAGCTGGCAATACGTAAACATTCACATTGTCTGGTTTTATCAGAGATATAATTAGCGACACGATTAGATATCTAAGACGGTATTGTCGGAACTACATATATCGTCAGTTGATTAATCAAATCACTTGCAAAAATTGACTTAGAATTGTAAATTTTAGCGAATTAAAATGTAATGCAGGTGGTAGATGGACCGAGCAAGTATCAATAATTTTCTTCGTATCTATATGATGGTCGTAGCATTTGCTGCGATTGCTACGCTAATCCTATTGCCGGGATTAGGTATCAAAAAAAGCGATAATATCATTTTTCAGATTCTCGATATCTTTATCATCGGGTCTTTTCTTCTGAATTCTGCCATTCGTCTTATAATAGCCAAAAGCTGGCTAAAGCATCTTCAGAAGAACCCTGTTGAATATATTTTGGTATTTCTTTTTATTACGCAGCTTCTCATTATTCGGTTAATTTTCAATGATTCAAGTTTTCAATATATTTTAAGCTCACTTAATATTACATCATTGACCAAGGTTTACATCATTTTTATGCAGGCTTTTATTCTTCTTTCTCTGCTTTCAGAATTGGGAAGGGCGAATAATAAGGTATTCAATCTACCGCTTTCTCCTACAGCGATTTTTGTATTGTCTTTTTTGCTCGTTATTGCAGTAGGTTCTATGCTTCTAATGCTTCCCGGCGCAAAAATAAATCCACAAAAGCAAAAACCTCTGGATGTAACATTTTACCATGAGATGGAAGAGCCGGATTTCCGGCTGGAAAGCTCCGCACCCGATGATGTCTATGAAAAGCCCATAAGTTATATCGATGCTCTCTTTACAGCCACTTCAGCAACATGCGTAACCGGCCTAATCGTGGTCCCTACAGGTTCCTATTATTCAAGGTTCGGCCAGATGGTTATTCTAATAATGATACAACTCGGCGGTCTCGGCCTTATGACATTCGCGACTTTTTTCACCATTGTGCTCAGGCGAGAATTCGGTTTGCGTCATAGAGTACTACTTGGAGATATTCTCGACTATGAAGTTTTCAGCAAAATAAAAACAATGCTAACCGGAATCATTCTGGTAACCTTCATCTTCGAAGCAATCGGCGCTATTCTGATATATTTATCGATTGCCGGCCATATTGCTCATGGCAATGATATTTTCTTTTCGATATTCCATTCAATAAGCGCATTTTGTAATGCTGGTTTTTCGACCATCGATGAAAACCTTGAACCTTTGCAGTTTAATATGAATATCAACTTAATAATAATGGGACTTATTATTTTCGGCGGACTGGGCTTTTTTGTGGTTTTCGATATTCTTAAATTCATCAAAAATCTACCTAAAGAGTATAATCTCAAAAAGAATAAATTCTCATTACAAACCAAAACCGTTGTCATGACATCCTTATTTTTGATTGTTATTGGCGCGGTTGTTATTTTTGCCCAGGATGGTGGTGGCAATTTTCTGGGAAGGACTTTTGGAGAGAAAGTGGTAGGGGCATTCTTCCATTCAGTGACCACAAGAACAGCAGGATTTAATACAATTCCGATATCATCATTTGCACCAGCTTCAATATTTTTTATGATTATACTTATGTTCATAGGGGCATCGCCCGGCTCGACTGGCGGCGGTATCAAAACAACGACATTTGCTTCTTTATATGCACTTCTCCGCGCCAGAATAATGGGCAAAAACGATGTTCCGCTTTTTAATAGGTCTTTGCCGATGGATGTAATTAGAGATGCTGGATTGATTGTAGTGCTTGCGATAGCAGTCGTTCTTATCGGCACGACTGTACTTCTGATAACCGAAAATGGCTCAGATTTTGACTTTTTGCATCTACTTTTCGAAGAGGTCTCGGCATTTGGTACGGTTGGCCTATCCTGTGGAATCACAAATCAATTATCGGCAGCCGGCAAGTTAGTGATCATTATTACGATGTTTGTGGGAAGAATCGGGCCACTCACCTTCCTTCTGGCCATGTCCGGCAGAAGGATCAAAAAGCGCGAGCATAATTTAGAAGAAAAAATAATGATAGGATAAAAGGAGCTTCTTTTGAATAAAATGATAGTTTTCGGCGTTGGGACTTTCGGTACGCATCTTGCCCAAAAGGCAGCCGATCTCGGCGCTCATGTTACAATTGTGGATAAAAATACCGATAATCTTCGGCCGATGAGAGATATGGTAGCAGAGGCCAGAATAATGGACTGTACTGATGAAAGATCAGTAAAAGACAAACTAAGCGAAGGTTACGATACCGCCGTTATAGCTATGCATAAAGATTTCAGTGCCGTGCTTCTTTTGGTCATTTATATTCGCGAGATGGGAATAAATCAAATCATTGCGCGTGCCGAAACTTCTACACAAAAGAATGTCCTATTAAGATTGGGAGTAGAAGATGTTATCCTTCCCGAATCGGAAATGGGCAAAAGAGTTGCAGAAAGACTCATTCTCAATAGAAGCGAACATCTCCCATTGACCAACGACGAAAGCATCGTCCACATTCCTGTGCCTGAAAAGCTAATTGGTTCCACGATAGGCGAATTTAAGCAGGGCGATAAGTATCATGTCCGCCTTGTTTTTGTTAGAAGAGAATATATCGACCAGGAATTCTCGCGACTTATCGATCCCAGCGAAAAATCATTCGAACTTACTGAAAATGACTATCTTGTACTTCTCGGCAAAACACGAAGAATTGCCCGAATGATAGATGATCTCAAATAAAATGGCTCCTGTAAAAATGAAATACAATTCCACGCTCTGCAATCTCTGCGGGCTTTGTATTGGAATCTGTCCTACCGATGCTATAGAAAGCCATGGCAATCGATTAAATATCGATGATGGAAGATGCATCGAGTGCGATAAATGCCTGATTGGTTGCCCATCTGGCGCACTTTCTCTGACATACCAGAAGCCATCTAAAGATTATGGAGATTTCGATATCGCAATCATCGGCGGCGGCCCGGCGGGAATGACTGCATGTTATCATGCAGCAAAAAAGGGATTGAAAACAATTTTGATCGAAAAAAAGCAAGCGCTGGATTTCCCATTATCATGTGCCGAAGGAATCAGCATAGAAGGATTTGAAACATCCGGCATTTCAATTATGGACGATTGGTATGATTCTATTATCGAGGGCGGCTGCCTGGTATCGCCGAATGGCAAAAAGACTATCCTTCATCATCCCAATGCCGGTTATATGCTCGATAGAAGAAAGATGCTAAAAGGCATCGCGTCAGAAGCGACTAAAATGGGCGCAAAAATACTGGTCGGCGCAGAGCTTACTGATATCGATGAGGAATCCGGAAGAATTGAAATCGATAACTCTTCAAAGGCAAAGGCAAAATATATCATTGCTGCCGATGGTGTCGAAGGTGCTGTAAAAAGAATTCTGAATATCCATAAGAAAAGATTTACTATTGAAAATATCCACACGGCAGCGCAATATGTGGTTGCCGGCATCGATATCCAGCCGAATTATCCCGTCTTTTATCTCGGCAAAAAAATTGCACCCGCCGGCTATCTCTGGATTTTCCCGAAAAAAAATTCAATTGCAAATATCGGACTTGGGATTCTTCCGCAAAAAGGCAAAACAGCCAGAGACTATCTCGATAGATTTCTCGAAGATCATTTCAAGCATTATTCGATTTTAGAATATACCGGCGGTATGGTTCCCGCAAATCCTATCGGAACGCTTAGGTATAGAAATATTCTATTTATTGGCGATGCTGCAAATTTGACCGATCCATTATCGGGCGGCGGTATCGCTCATGCATTTGAATCTGCAAAAATTGCAGCCGAGACCATCGCGAAGGCAATAGAAAGCGATAATATCAAAATTCTTGATAAGTATCAAAGTTCGATAAAAAAACAAATGGGTAGAAAGCTAAGATTCTACCGGCGGCTCCGGATTCTATTCGAAAGGCTCGATGACAGTGATTTAGAAGAGGTATGTGACTTTGTTCATCAGAATTTGCATGGCAAGACCAAAGAATCTCTTGATATTATAGGCACATTTATTAATCTTATAAAATCCCATGCAAGGCTGCTGCGCCTGATGATGAAATAGTTGTTAAGACAGCTCTTTTTTGATCTTGCGTGCCAACTCGGATAAAATATACGGTTTCCTGATGAAAGAACGAATACCAAGCTTTCTGGCATCTTCCAGCCTATCGTTTTCTGCATATCCGGTAATAATCATCGTTTTTTGATCCGGCTTTTTCGCTATAATTTTCTGATATGTTTCAAGCCCGTCGATTCCAGGTTGCATTATCATATCGAGAAGGACGATGTCGTAGTTTTGCTTTTCAAGGATTTCTAAGGCTTCTTCACCGGATTCTGCTGTATCAACTTCATAATTAAGTGATTCGAGAATCGAAGATGCGATATCTCTTTGGTCCATTCGGTCATCGACCAGAAGAACCTTTTCATGCGAACCGAGCAAACCGACTAATTTATCTTCTTTTTTATAGAATAATGGCCTGGAATCTAAAAGCGGAATATACAATTTGAAATCTGTGCCTTCATTGGCTTTGGTTTCAATATCTAGAAATGAGAAATGATCTATCAAAGTCCCCCAGATAATCGAAAGCCCTAAACCTGTGCCTCTGCTATTATCGAGTTTTTTCGTGAAGAATGGGTCGAAAATCAGGTCGATGTCTTCTTCTGGAATTCCAATTCCCGTGTCCTTGACAGAAATGAATGCATATTTGCCAGCAGGTATATTCATATAGCCTTCGATAGGTTTTTTCAGGATAACTTTTTTCGTAGTAATTGTAATTTTACCTTCATTATGTATAGCTTCAGCCGCATTCGACACGAGATTCATGATGCTTTTGAAAATATGGTTTTCTGCAACATCTATTATTAAAGGATAATCTGCAAGGTTATATGATATGCTAATTCTCTGATATTTTTTGGCCAATGTCTGCAATTCTGGTGATTCGATATATTTTCTTACTATTTTGTTGATATCTATCGGTTCTTTGGCCAAAAGCCCTCTTCTTGCGAGCGTAAGGATATCTTCGACAGTATCCCTTGCCCTAAATGAAGATTGCTGTATCTTGAGCACATATTTTCTTAATGGATCGTCTTTTTTCAACTTTTTGAGAAGAAGTTCTGGATATCCTATCATACCGACGAGAATATTATTCAAGTCGTGAGCAACGCCGCCGGCCAGTCTTCCGAGTGATTCCAGTTTTTCAGCATTCGCCAGCCTTTTTTGTATACGCTTTTGCTTTGTAATCTCAACCAAAGTGCCTACTGCCCGTAGTGCACTGCCACTATGGCTTCTTTCTATAATACGGCCCTTTACCAAAACCCAACGGAATTCATCATTTTTGTCTTTCAAGCGATATTCGCATTCGAACATATCTGTCAAGCCCTCGATATGAGCCTCGAAGAGATTTTTGAAACGGCTTTTGTCTTCGGGATGCATAGACTTAAACCACCACGATTCTCTGGGGGAAGCGATTCTTTTTCTCGATTCAAAGCGGTTCCAAAATCCCATTAGTAGCATCGTATCATTTCGGAAATCCCAATCCCAAAGTGCTTCATTTGCGCATTCGAGTGCCAGCTTGAGTCTTTCTTCGCTATCTTTTAAAGCGATATTTGCTTTTTTCTGCTCGGTAATATCGATAAATGCGCTGCGGCAAAAGACATCGTCATAACGATTCTCTGCGACGCTATTGATTCGGAACCATTTTCCGCCATTTTGCATTATCTCGACTTCGCAAAATGTGCGTTTATGCTTGATAATCGCATCGCGAAGATGCTTATCGAATATTCTATGATGTTTGGGGGTGATGATATCATGAATATCGCGATTGAACCAGTAATTGCGATTGTTGCCCAAAAAGGCGATTGCAGTAAGGTTCAGCTTTTTGATACGGCCTGTATTATCGAGCGTTAGATAGCCGACAGGCGCAAGTTCATATAAATCGGAATATTGTTCATGAGTTTTTTCGAGTTCTTCCTGTGCATCGAGCAGTTCCTGATTCTGAAGTTTAAGCTCGATCTGATGAATCCGAAGTTCCTGTAGAACACTTTCGATATCACCATCGATATGTAAATCTTCCTGATTTTTTTTATGAAATATATCTTCTGCCTTAGAACGAATTTCTTTTTTGTTTGAGAATTTCGAATACTCCATCTAAACTCCTAATAATACAGTGATATTCCCTCATCGAGTATTATAGGCAAATATTTTATAATTTTCAAGGAATATTTTAAAATAAAGAAATTTTTACCTAATTAAGATTTTTTATGATTTTAAGAGTATTGATAAGAACAAAATGGCACCCCGCAGAATTGAACTGCGGACACGCGGATTTTCAATCCGCTGCTCTACCAACTGAGCTAGGGCGCCATTTCAACTGTCAAATTCACAGTTACCCAATATATATGCACTCGTTATATTGGTCAAGAGAAAATTGAAGATTTTTGGCCGAGGTTATGACTTTTTTGGGCCAAATGCTTATGGGGTTTACTTAAGCAGTTACCATCCCACCATCGACAATAATCACCTGGCCGCTGATATAGGAAGCCTTATCCGAGACCAGAAATTCAACGGTATCTGCTATGTCTTCTGGTTTTCCGGCGCGATTGAGTGCAAT
Source organism: Candidatus Zixiibacteriota bacterium (assembly GCA_046542255.1). Lineage (GTDB taxonomy): Bacteria > UBP14 > UBA6098 > JBKHBT01 > JBKHBT01 > JBKHBT01. Next base: position 34,056 of record JBKHBT010000031.1, read on the forward strand.
GTTTGCAAGAAATCCTTCACGGGCATCATCGGGAAGGTCTTCTGTCATATCGGTTTCTATAAATCCTGGAGCGATAGCATTCACGCAGACCTGTTTCTTGCCAAATTCGTGAGCCAGGCTTTTGGTCATACCGAGAAGCCCGGCTTTGGATGCTGAATAATTCACCTGGCCGGCATTACCCTGCACGCCAACGACACTGCTGATATTGATTATTCTTCCAGCAGGCGACTTCAGGATTTTACGCGTAAAGGCTTTGACGATATTGAATGCTCCGGTAAGATTCACATCGATAACCATTTGCCAGTCTTTTGGTTTCATTCGAAGCATGAGGTTATCGCGCGTTATTCCGGCATTATTTATTATAATATCGATTCTGCCGAGTCTTTTGGATACTTCTTTGGCAATTTCGCTGACTCTTTCGTAATCTGTGATATTACAGATAGCGGCTTCGGCATTTTCACCGAGCATATCGCATGTTTTTTGAAGCTGGTCTTCTAAAAGATCGACTGCAACGACATAGTGCCCGGTTTCCACAAGCCGCTTGCTGATAGCTCTGCCGATTCCTCTTGCAGCGCCTGTTACGATAGCTACTTTTTTATCCATATTATTCCTCCTATTTTCATATTTATTTGATTAATTTAAGGATTTGGGCAAATAAAGCAATGATTTTTGGGGAATTCAGATCACCTGGATTGATTTAATGCTTTGGTTTTGATTTTTCTGTAATAGAAATTTCGATTGAATTGGTAAAAGAAGCGATTAACAAGATACTAAACTTGCCCGGAAAACATCATTTACCATTTGACAACCGATAGGATAATAGCTTTTTTTATGTGAAAGGCTTTTTTGCAGTATTTTGAAATTTTATAGTTTTATGGGCCTGTAGCTGGCGCTTTTCAATTTTAGCAAGGCTATCGGCCATAATATAATTTGACAGTTGAATAATGTGATAAGTCTTATGTCTGAAAGCGCTCGGGGCTTTTCATATCGATGATGGAGTAAGTAAAACTGCTAATCTCATCGAAAAGCCAAATGCCGATTCGGCATTGAAATGAAAAACCCACATCGGCGTGAGACATTGTCATTTGTTTTGAAAATTTATGATATTTTGGGCCTGTAGCTCAGTTGGGAGAGCATCGCGTTCGCAATGCGGGGGTCGTGGGT
>JBKHBT010000127.1:0-8091 GCA_046542255.1 Candidatus Zixiibacteriota bacterium
TTAGAGCTTGTCTATATAAAAATCAGTGAGTTACGATGTTTTTCAGGGGGGACTATTTAACCAATACAACTCGCGAAAACTCTGTAACTCTGCCAGAATCAAAAAGAATGAAATATACTCCTGATTTCACATTATCGCCATTCTCGGTTTTCCCATCCCAGTAGAAAAGGCGGCTACCCGGTATAATATTACCCGATGCGATAGAGCGGATTTTCTTTCCAGCTAAATTATAGGCCGATAGTTCATAATCACCTCGAATCTTAGAATCTATCATGATCGATAGTCTGCTATTAAAGGGATTTGGAGATGTTTCCATGGCAATCATTTCGGGCTTTATAGCATTTTGTTTTGTTTGTTGAATCCCCTCTATCAAGCCGGATTCATAGACATCGATATGTTTATTATAGAGCAGGATATCTTCATAGCTATGGCGAGTACCGCCGGGGAAATTAACCACCAGCGAATCGGCCATTTCATGAGAACCCACTCCGAAATGCATCGTTCTGCTGTCCATGCATCCTTCAGTGCCAGTATTGCCCTGAATAACTCGCGAAATAATTTTGCCATCAGGAAGATAAAGCCTTGCCTGCGTTCCGTATGCAAAATGATTATTCGTTGTTATGTCGCACCATGCATCGACCTTTATCGCACTATTTCCTTCGGCAGCGGTTTTGTTTTCCCAGAGCTGCAAACCGCCAGATGCCGAAACCACCAGGTCGAGGTCGAAATCATTGTCATAGTCGCTCCAGCCGGCACCCCAGCCATTATCGCCCCAGATGCCAGTTTCATAATCGGCGGGTGTAAATGTGCCATCGCCATTGCCCCGATAGATGAAATTGCGATAGCCATCATAGACATCTGCAAAAAATACATCGAGATTGCCATCATTATCGAAATCACCGACTGCGGGATTAGAATGGGTTTCATAATATGTGATGCCAGACTCTGGGAATATATCGGTGAAGGTACCATCGCCATTATTCCTGAAAATATATGATTTATCGGAATCGCTTATAAATCGTGGATGTGCGAGATTGGCAGCGATGATATCAAAATCTCCATCATTATCGAAATCACACCATACCGAGCCTATGGTATGGCCATACCAGCCTGCATTATTTTCGCCAGCTATTCCGGCTTCGACAGCCCTTTCTGTGAAAGACCCATCGCCATTATTTTCCAGCAATAGATTTCTCTCGAGGCGATAGCGGCTAATGTAAATATCCATATCGCCATCAACATCATAGTCGCAGAAATGTACGCCTCTGCTGTATGCAGCTTCGGAGACCTCCGAAGGTAAAGTAGCTGTTATATCTTCGAAATATTCGCCATCGACATTTCTATATACATGGTCGGGATAATAAATTGGATCGCCATCATTCCAGTTCTCGGAATATGAAATATAAAGGTCGAGCCATCCATCGCCGTCTATGTCTCCGAATGCGCCGCAATTTCTATTTCCAGAATGTTCTGCAAAGCCCCATTCTTCTGTAACTTCGGTAAATGTTCCATCGGTATTGTTTTCCCAAAGCCTGATTGGTGCGGTTGCTGTAACTGCATCGAGATATCCATCACCTGTAAAATCGCCGAAAGATGTCTTATTTCCAAAATTAAAATCCGAATATGTGAATGTGCCATCGCCATTATTGATATATAGCTTGCCCTGGCAGATTAAATCATCATCGCCATCATTATCGATGTCTGCGAAAGCTACTGTTCTTCCACCACTGGTAAGTCCGGCTTCTGAAGCGATATTTTCAAAAGTCTTCACTGTATCGATATCGAAATATCTTCCAAAGCATCTAACTTTGTATGGAATATAGTTTTCTCCATCCCAAACACCGAGCCATTGTCCATCTGAAGAAGAATATAAATAAGAAACCGGGTGGACAGGATTATTGGCGATCGCCATAAATGGAGGCCCGGATGCCGTAACTCGCCTTCCAACATGGAAAAATTCATAAGCAGGCACATACAGGCCGTGGCCATGGACATCATTTAGATTATAGAAATACCAGCCCGAAGATGATCCGCATTCAAGGTCATATGGCGGAAGTAGATCATTATCTGCATCGGGAATATGCGAGAAATTGCCCCAAATATGCATTTCAACGGAACCAGGCCCTTCTCGAAGATAGACAGCAATCATATATATGCTACATGGATGTTCCGGCATGAATCGAATTGCCTCAGCATCGCCGGGAACCAGTTCAGCATATGAACCGAGCATGGAATTATTGTCGTAATACAGCTCGCAAGTATCGGTAAACATAGATTCAGTAGCAGAAGATACTCGCAAAAGCTCAGCATCTTGATAGATAATGTCATCAGGAATTATCTTTCCAGTAGGGTTTTCTGTCGAAAATTCGACATCTACATTTGTAGCCAAAATTAGATTGATTGAAATAAAAATCATGATAAAGTAATGCATAGAGCCTCCTCATATTGAATTAAATTTAGTGCAATATAAGTAAAGATAAGACCATTAGCAAGAATATTGCGTTTGAAGCCTAAATAAAAAATCAGAAAAAATCTGATTTCTTTAAAATATTACTTGAACTTTAAGGCATATGTATGTATAATTAAGATAGTTAGTAGAATTGAATGATCATTCAAAATGAAATTATGAGAGATAATATGAGATATTTTCATTTTTTACTGTTTTTTATTATTGGTTTCGCATTCGGTGCAACTGGCATGGTTACCAGCGATGTCTTCATGTATAAGGGCATTGGTGATGATACCGATGTTATCAATATCATTCCCGAAGGCTCTTATGTCAAGATGCTATTTGCAAAAGACGAATGGGCTTATGTCAAATACCAGAATACCAAAGGCAATGTGAAGCGCGAGAATATCGAGGTCATAGAAACACAAACCCTTCAGGTCAAAAGCGATAAAGATGTCCGTCTCTATGGAAAGCCTATGACGGAGTCCGAAACTATAAATATTCTAAAATATGGCGATGCAATAGATGTCATCGAAACCAGGGACGAGTTTCTGAAAGTCCAATCCGATGGCTTTAGCGGATGGATTATTGCAAAGAATATCCGTCCGCCAGAGGAAACATTATTGCCAAAAGACAAACTAATCCTGCCCGAAAATGAAACTGCTGAAACACAGGATACTAAAGAATTCTTTCTGCCCGACAGCATGAAAACCGATATGAAAATCCAGGCCAATTATGACACAACCATGTTAGATATAGTCGATGCAGAGCAACCGAAGCCTGATATAGACCTTACAATGCCTCCAACAGAAGCCTATGCTGATATAGAAGATCAAAGTGATGAAGATTTACCATATGAATATTATCGCGTTCAGAGAGATTACGACCAGCAAGATGCCCCCAGGACTTCAGATGATTCAAATCTGGAGATAACATTGCCGGATGATGATTTCGATTCTGGACAAGCTCCTGATAGGACGCGCAATGAATCTTATTCGGAGCAGGATGGCTATCAGGAATATCCCGATGGCATCAAAGTCAAATCGGTAGATACTGGTAATTCCAATCCTGCAAGCTATACCGATTATAGCTATTCTGGCCAGGTTGGATCAAATATGCATTATGTCCCACGTACAGGAGAAAACGAACCGGAAATATATACGGAAAGGCCCGTCTATTCAAGAGCATACAGCAAATACCGTACACATATCGGTTTCAAGGTCCTTGCCGGCACTATTGTATCTGTCTCCAATGATTGGGGTGGGGACGATTTTCAGGATGATGCACTGTTCTATGGCGTGCAGACGGGCACTCGAATAGCCAGGACCGCTTCAGGACGATTTGGTTCGGTGCTTAGGGCTGCTTTCTATTTTAGCTACAATGGCTATATGGAAGACGAAATGCCTATAGAATATAATGTCAATGAATTTTACTATATCATACCCGTCTCTTTCGGTTTGAGCTATGACCTTTCAAATGATATAGCCATTACAAGCGGTATCGGAGTATCCGCAGTCCATCATCAGAAAGAATACTCATTATCATCCGATGATGATTGGGATAATATGATAGATAAGACTTATCTTAGCCCAAATGCCTATGTCGAATTTAGCCTGGAGCTTACGCCTTTTATTATTTCAATCGGTGGCGAATATCTTCAATGGAATTCGGATAATACAGAATTCGAAGTCGATGTAATAGGCAATGAAACTCCGCTACATGGCGAGCTGGAAAGACATTTATTTGGTGGTTATGGTTCGATTCGACTGGGTTTCTAGTTTATCGGAATATAAAACCTAAAAAGAAAATTGATTGCATGTCCTTTAGGTATTACCTCATAGTCGATATCCTCACCCGATGATTTCCATTCACTGCTTTCGAAATTCGAAAATACATAGCTCCAATAGAACTTTAGTTCCATAGTTCCATCGAAATCATAGCCGATTCCTACAGAAGGCTCTGTGTATAGGGCATCTGTATGGCCGAAAATTCCATTCAGGTTCGCAGTATCTGATTCAGCGATGGATGAGAATACAAATTTTCCGACATAAATGGTCGTTCCTATGCTACCGTACCAATCACCGACAATCTTGCCCTTTCTGGCTTCGAAGAACATGCCACCCATCGCACCCCAAAATTCTGTTTCGCCGATACCGTTATTCGAGCTTAGCGAACCACCAAAAATACGAAGCCCATATAGAGTAGATGGCGAAAGCTTGCCAAAAAAAGATAACCCATTAAGGGGCAGCGGTGCCGATACTGTTGAAAAACCATCGCCGCCATTGCGGTCATTCCAATATGTATCGTCTATATAGACTCTGCGATGAGTATATCCGACACCGAAATTTCTCTTGGGCTTTGGCTTCGGGTCTGGTTGATAGAAACGGTTCTGTGCGAAAGAAATTATCGGAATCATCAATATTATGAAAATTAGTCTTTTCATTATCTCAACCTTATAAATCTTACTTCACCGATTTCATGCTTGAGGAATCTTTGGCCGACTTGCTTGAAATTCTTCGGCGCATCGCTGACTGTATAGATTATTTTACCAGCATCCTGGCATTTATTCTCGAGGCCGGTAGCATTAAGATAGTCGCGGATTTTAAGCACTGTCGATTCGGCAGAATCGATAAGCTTCACTCCATCACCCATGACCCTTTGAATACTGCCTGTAATAAGTGGATAATGTGTACATCCCAGAATCAGAGTATCGATGCCTTTTTCTCGAATCTCGGCAAGATATACTTCGCCGACCTGGTCTGCAATTCTTCCGGTGAAACCTTCCTGCGCCAGAGCGACAAACAGTGGACATTGTTTGGCATATATCTCGGCATCTTTTTGAAGATTCCTTATACTTCTTTGATATGAATTAGATTCGATTGTACCGGCAGTGCCAATAACACCTATCTTGTGATTAATACTGGCCTCGACAGATGCAGCAGCTCCCGGCTCGATAACGCCAATAAGCGGAATATCGACAAAGTCTTCGAGCACATCCATCGCAACAGAAGATGCTGTATTACATGCCACAACAAGCATCTTAATTCCATGAGTAAGCAGAAGCTCCGCATTCTGTTTGGCGAATTCGGTAACGATTTCTGGTGAACGCGGGCCATAAGGATATCTTGCTGTATCACCGAAATATATCAGGTTTTCATTTGGCAAGAATCTTTCGAATGCCCGAACGACAGTCAAGCCGCCGACTCCGCTATCGAATATTCCAATAGGTGCATCGCTTTTTATGCCTCTGGTATTTTTGCAATTAAGCATCATTTCCGACAAGGCCCAGCTTTTCTTTCATTGTTTCGAGTTCATTATGAGTCATGGCGCGCCAATTTCCGGGGGCCAGTCCTTCCACGGTAATTGTGCCATATTCAAGGCGAACCAGCGATATGACAGGTGTCTGGAATTTATCGAATATCCTTCTCACCTCATGATATTTGCCTTCACTAACAGTTACGCGGACGAATTCGCCGCCGGGGCATTTTCCCAACTTTTTTATACGTATTGGCTTTGTTCTTTGATTATCAAGAAGCAGGCCTCTTCTTGCACGCCTGATCTGTGATTGGTCCAAGTTTCCTTCCAGGCGCGCTTTGTAAACGCGCTCGATACCGTACTCGGGAAGTTCCATTCTTCTTGAGAATTCGCCATCTGATGTAATAATCAAAAGCCCGGCAGTTTCGACATCTAAGCGGCCGACTGAAAAGATATGCCGATCTTTTGGCAACAGTTCATATATTGTTTTGTATTTGCTATCATCGATATGTGTGCAAACATATCCAATAGGTTTATTCAGGACCATATATATATGTTTGCTGGCAAATTCGACAATCTCGCCTTTTACCCTGACTGTTTCGACCGGGACATTCACCCGGCGGAATGGCCTCGTCTCTCGCTTGCCATCGACAGTTACTTTGCCGGATTTGATAATCCTCTCGGCCTCGCGGCGGGAGAATTGGCCGGTTCTCTGGAGGTATCTGTCCAATTGCAGAAATTTCTCATCGATTTTGACTTTTTTGAGTGATGTTTTCGAATGTTTTGGCAAATTATGTCCTTTATTTAGTCGAGTAGTTCTTTTAATTCACTAATCGTTGGGATATCTTCGATTCTGGAAAGGCCGAAATGCTTGAGGAATGATTTAGTAGTTCCCAAAAGATATGGCCTTCCGGGAGTATTCATTCTGGAAACCGGTGTGATAAAACCGAGTTTCATAAGCTGCCTTATCTGTTGAGCGCAATCTGTTCCGCGAATTTTTTCGATATATTTTTTGGTAACCGGTTGTTCCATCGCAATGACTGCGAGCACCTCTATCATGCTTCGCGTGAGATGTGGATAGTTTTTCTCGGGAAATGCTTGTTCGAGAAATTTCGAGAAGTCTGGAAGAGTATAGAGGGTATAGCCACCAGCAAGCTTTTTGATTCGGAATGTCCTTCCGGTTCTTTCATAGTCGCTATTTAATTGGCCCACAACCTCTGAAACCTGGTCTTTTGGGATATCGGCCACCTCGGCCAAAAGTTTGGATTGTATCGGCTCTGGCGATGCAAATATCAGTACTTCGATTATTTTTTTCTCATTGGTTTTCATAGTAAATTCTTTGCAAAAATCCAGATAGGGCTAAAGGCCTTTTCTTGCGATGCAGATATTTTGGATTTTCTCAAAAGTTCCAGCATTGAGAAAAATGTAATTGCAAATGTCATCTTCGTAACTTTTTGATCGAATAATTCCACGAATCTCATGCGTTTTTTGGCTGTTATTTTTTTAATAATAAGTTCTGTCTGATCCTCGACAGTGACCTTGACTTCTTCATCATCGGGCGAATAGTTGATTTTGTCTTCCTCTTTGAGAAGTTCCCATGCTACCTGCATAAGCCCGACCAGGCTCATCTGGGGCAAGGGCAGCTGTTCCTGTTTGCGCGAAAGGCTGATATGGCCACGAGGATAAAATTTGGTCTGATTATCATATCTTCTGGCAAGCGCTTCGCCCATCTTACGATATCGATTATATTCGAGAATCATATTCACAAGCTCCTCGCGCGGGTCTTCGATTTCATCGAGAGATAGGTCGGTTTTCCTGGGCAGCATTGTAGCTACCTTGATACGAAGAAGCAAAGATGCCATAAACAGGTATTCCCCGGCTATATTGATATTCAGTTTCTGCGCTGTCTCGATATATGAAACAAATTGATTGGCAACATGCGCAATCGGAATATCGTATATGTCGATTTCATCGCGCTTTATGAGATATAGTAATAAATCCAATGGGCCTTCGAAAAGCTCCAACTGTATTTTATAAAGATTGCTATCTATATTGAAATTATTTCCCATAATCTCCTTGAATAATTCAGTTCTCAAAAATAAAAGATAAGCAAAATTCCCATTTTGTCAATTATGATAAATTACATTTACTAAACTATGCTTTTCAAAAGTATAGATTGAAATTTCAAAACAGCATATACAAAAAAAAGGGCTAATATAAGCTATTCGAAATAGTGTCCTGCCCCCTAAAAATAAACCTATGTATTCTAATGGTCATATACATAAACAATTTTTGACAAGTTCGACCATAATATAAGTACAGTACTGTCCCGAAAAAAAATAAAAAAAGGCTAGGATTTTGTGCGCAACTACCTTATATTAGTAGTA
>JBKHBT010000032.1:0-34764 GCA_046542255.1 Candidatus Zixiibacteriota bacterium
TATAACTGGTATGCTGTTGATGATGCATGCGGCTTATGTCCCGATGGCTGGCGAGTACCCAGTGATAATGACTATAAGACTCTTGAAATCTATCTTGGCATGGATCCAACAGAAGCCGATGGAGAAGGTTGGCGTGGTACAGATCAAGGAAGCCAACTTGCAGATGGTTACGATCTATGGACAAACGGCACCTTAAGAAATAATTCGCAATTCGGTACTAGCGATTTCATGGCTTTACCGGCCGGTTTACGTGATGAAGATGGATTTTATGTCGATATGTCTAGCATAATCTTCTTTTGGACATCCAGTGAACAGAGTTCTGTGCAAGCATGGCAACGTGCTTTATACTATGCAAATTCAGGTTTGGGCCGTGACAACTATAGCAAGATTTTTGGTTTAAGTGTTCGCTGTATAAGAGAGTAATGTATGCAACTTCTAATTGACATTCAGCCAATAACATTTTGATTTTGATAGGGGCTGTTAAAGTGCAGCCCCTAAAGTAATTCTAAACAGCAATTAGATTTACATCATCTCTTTCATAGCCTTATATGCCTTATCGCCATAAACAATCGATGGTCCGCCGCCCATAACTACTGCTACGCCAATGGTTTCTACAATTTCTTCCTGACTGGCACCTTCTTTTAAAGATGCTTTTACATGACAGGCGATACAGCCCTCACAGCGAATTGTTATCGCAATTCCAAGTGCGATTAACTCTTTTTGCTTTGCAGTAAGAGCACCATTTTCTGCAGTGGCTTTATGCATAGTCGAAAATCCTTCGGCAATTCCGGGATATTCTTCTTTTAAGGTACCGATGAAATCAAATACTGCTTTTGCTTTTTCTGAATAATTACCCATTTTGGCTCCTTTTTTATTTTATTGCGGTTAAATCTTTAGTTTTCAATTGGTTAAAAATATAAACAATTAATCATGTAAAGTCAAGCAAAATTACAACTAAACAAGAATGGTTGATGTCTGCGAAATAACGCGATGGTAGTAGTTGAAATGATTATTTGCAAAATACTTAATAATAGGCTTGCTATTTGAACTTGGGAGTTTGCTTTGCCTTGATTTTTTTGGTCTTTTTAAAAGCAATAAATGAATATAGTACATTATCAAGGTTTGTTTTTTATCTTTGACAATTTAATATTGATTTGAGGGTATATAGACGGCTTGCGGGATTCTCTTGCGATTTGTCAATAAAACGAAAATATCTATTGATTAATCGCATAAGTTTATTAATTTAATCGCATGTGAGCGTTTTTATTATGGAGGAGATAATTTGCGTGTAAAACTTGCCAAAACCGCCGGATTCTGTGCCGGAGTCAAAAGAGCTGTCGAGCTGGTTCTCCGGTCTGCGCAGGAATATCGCCCTGGAAAGATGTTTACATGGGGGCCTTTGATACACAATCCGCAGGTGGTTGATTTTCTTGCCAGTAGGAAAATATTTGTGGCAAATGACTATGATGAGCTGGATGAAGGCGATACTGTTATTACACGTTCGCATGGTATTCCGCCGAGTGTACGTGATAAACTGCGCTCGCTGGATTTGCGAATTTGCGATGCAACATGCCCGAAAGTAGCACGAGTTCACGGCCTTGTGAAAAAATATGTCAATCAAGGCTATCGTATCTTGATATTTGGCGATGAAGGCCATGCCGAGGTAAACGCTATTTTAGGTTATGCTGATGGTGCTGGCGAGGTCATATATTCGCCAGAAGACCTGGATAAAACTCATCTTCCCGATAAAGTATGCCTTGTGGCACAGACAACCAAAAATGTCGAAGAATTTGGCAAAGTAGCCGAAAAACTAAAAAAGCTTTGTCCGGCTGTAATAATAGAAAATACAATCTGTGATGCAACATCGAATAGGCAAAAAGAAGTTACCAGGCTCGCCAAAGAGACCGAAGCGATAGTAGTAGTTGGTGGAAGAAATAGCGGCAATACACGTAGATTATACGAACTTGCCAGACAGGAAAGCCAAAAGGCATTTTGGGTAGAAACTGCCGATGAGCTTCGTGAGGAAGATTTCGCAGGGCTCGATATAGTCGGCGTTACAGCCGGCGCATCGACTCCCCATTGGATTATTTCACGAGTGGTCGAAAGGCTCGAGCTTATGGACGAAGGCTTCTCGCTTCGCAAATTGCCATTTATTAAGAATATCGCCTATGGATTTGTGCAATCGAATTTATATGCTGCGGGAGCTGCTGCTATGCTTTCTATTTTGGTATCGAAATTGGCCGGGCTGGAAATTTGCTGGCTCTGTGCACTCACTACTTTTTTATATATCTTTTCTATATATAATATTCGTAGCGGATATGACTGGCAGGGCATGGTTTTTATGGATCCCAGCAAGATTCATTTTTTCGAGAGCGTTCGTAAATTCCTTATGCCGATGGCTTTTTTAGCACTCATAGCCGCCAATGTAACGGCATTTTTTATCGATAGTCTGCAGTTTATTATTGTGATGATTCTTTCTGTGAGCACTCTGGCATACTTATATGGGAAAAAAATGTTTTTCCATGGAAAAACGCCATTCCCGGCATCTCGCGATTTTGCCGATATATTTATCTGGACGGCTATTATAGCTGCTCCGGTATTTCTTCTGAAACGTGATTTTCAGGCCAATGATATTTGTATTTTCATATTCATTATACTGCTTGCAATTATAAGGTCGATATTAAATAGCCTAAAAGACGTAGATTCAGATAGAATACTAATGCGTGATAGCATTGTGATATATCTTGGCGAGCGAAAATCGCGATATCTTGCTATGGTATTTGTTGTGCTTGCTATTGCCATGATAGCTACGCTGGCCCATATTCATGGCCAATGGCAGCTTCTTCTTCTTATATTGCCGCTTTTTATGATGGGAATGACTGCATGGCGATTTTCCCAACGCATCAAAAGCAGCACTGTTTTAGAGATTCTTATCGATGCATGGCTTTATATTATTGGGATTTTAGCACTTTTGGGTTAGCGCAATTGTCCATTCTCTAATTATGCCAATTTGAAATATGGTTTTGGCCGCGCTTAAACATAGACTTTTTTATATTAGCGATTACATTATTGGACAAATGTCCATAAAATTCTTGACTTTTCGAAATTCAATCTATATAATGTATCTTAGAAATGAAGACCAGAAGGAGGGTATGTGGCTTTTGATATTATTATAGAAAGCATTTCAATGCCGATAATTCATGATGATAAAATATATGACGAATCCAAAATCCCGCTTTTTGATTCCAGTGTCCAGGCAGGTTTTCCATCGCCGGCCAATGATTATATCGATCGCAAGCTTGACTTAAACGAGCTACTTATAGAACATCCTACGGCAACATTTTTCGTCCGCGTCGAGGGCCAATCCATGACGGGAGCCGGAATCCATCATGGCGATATTCTGATAGTCGATAGAGCATTGGAGGCAAAGGACAATAAAATAGTAATCGCAATAATCGATGGTGAATTATCGGTCAAAAGAATAAAAATAAAAGGCAAAAAGATAGCTCTTTATCCCGAAAACCCTGATTATGAGCCAATAGAGATCGATGATGCTATGGATTTTATGGTCTGGGGCGTTGTTAAATCGGTTATTCATGAGGTTTAATTTTTTGTTCAACTTTTGGACTTATGTCCAATGCATTTGAAAGGTTATTTTGTAGTGGTTCTTTGATATGTGTCTATCTCATTATAAAAACAAAAGAAAATTTGCCCTTGTGGATGCCAATAGCTTTTATGCATCATGCGAGCGCGTTTTTCGGCCGGATCTCGCAGATAGGCCGGTTGTGGTCCTATCTAATAATGATGGTTGTATTGTGGCGATGTCTAAAGAAGCCAAAAAGCTTGGGATAGAGCGCGGTGCGCCGGAATTCAAGGTGCGAAAGATGCTGGAAAAGCACAATGCTGCTGTTTTCTCATCGAATTACACCCTCTATGGCGATATGTCCCAAAGAGTTATGGATATTCTTGCAATGTATGCGCCGCGTATTGAGGTCTATTCTATCGATGAAGCATTTCTATATCTCATGGACTATGAAAAATATACCCACACCGAATACGGCAAACTTCTCAAAGCCCGCGTAAAGAAATGGACAGGAATTCCGGTTTCTATTGGAATCGGCCCGACAAAGACCCTTTCTAAAATCGCCAATCATATTGCCAAGAAATATTCTCGCTTCGATGGTGTTTTCGATATTACTGATCATCCAAAGATGGATGTGATTCTTTCGAATATCGCAATTGAGAAAATATGGGGAGTTGGCGGAAGATATGCCAATTTTCTCCATGCGCACAATATTCATACCGCCAGAGACCTTCGCGATGCCGATGATGCCTGGATCCAGAAGCGAATGACAATTGTCGGGCTTCGCACAGTGCACGAGCTTCGCGGAATTCCAAGAATCGATATGGAAGAGGTGGTTCCCGATAAGAAAGGGCTTTTGTGTTCACGCTCATTTGGAAGGCGCGTAGAATCATTGGAAGACCTTCGCGAATCGGTTGCTGGTTTTGCCACACGGGCTGCTGTTAAGCTTCGTTCGCAGAGTCTTGCTGCTGGCGGTGTTAAGGTATTTATCACGACTAATCCATATCGCGATGAACCACAATATGGCAATTCCAAATCGATAAGATTTGGTGTACCAACGGCATTTACCGGCGATATTATAGAACAAGCAGTAAAACTTCTCGAGAAAATCTATAAAAGAGGCTATACATATAAAAAAACCGGCGTGATGCTTTTCGAGCTTGTGCCGGACAATCACCTATCTTTGCCCATAGACCAGCCGCGAATATCCGATGATAAAAAGCGCAGGCTCATGAAGGTTTTCGATAATGTCAACAAGCGCTATGGCGATGGCACAATGATACATGCCACATCGGGCATAAGCCGTTCCTGGCGCATGAAGCAAGAACATTGTTCCGATAGGTTCACCACGCGTTGGGATGAGCTTCCTGTGGTTAAGGCATGAATCGTTTCATATCATAAACAGACAATGTGCTGTTCCGCATTGTCATACTTTTCGGCTAAAACATCAGTAAAGCCATTGCATTATATATGATATATTATACATGTGTTAGTTACATATGTTTTTAATAGAGACAGTTTTTATCTATTGAGAATAAAGTTGGTACGAAAATTGCAATATTTAATACGAATGTATAAAATATTAAGTAAATGCTTAATGTCATGATTTTATTACTGGAGTTTTATTGAATAGAAAGGATTGTTATGGCTACGTATATGGGCCTCAAAAGGCTCGTAATTGAAAATAGAAGTTATAGGCGTTTTAATCAGGATTATGTTATAGGAGATGATACACTGGTCGATCTTGTCAACCTTGCCAGATTCACAGCATCTGGGGCCAATCTGCAGCCTTTGAAATACTTCATCTCAAATGAGCATAAGTTCAATGAGAAGATATTTTTTCATATCAGATGGGCTGGCTATCTTGAAGACTGGAAAGAGCCGCAAGAAGGCGAAAAGCCAACAGCCTATATTTTGATATTGGGCGATAAGAAGATTTCAAATTTTGATAACTGGCCATCCATTCTCGATGCCGGTATAGCAGCGCAGACGATAATGCTTGGAGCTACCGAGCAGAAATTAGGCGGTTGCATGATTGCTGCCATAAATCGAGATGAATTGCATAAGTCTATTGGATTAGATGATAATCTCGAGATAATCATGGTACTTGCGCTTGGCAAGCCGGATGAAGATGTAGTATTAGAATCGACAGGCGCAAAAAATGATATAAAGTATTACAGAGATGAAAAGTCTGTTCACCATGTTCCCAAAAGAAACCTCGATGAGATTATTGTGAATCGGGAATTGAAGGACTAAAATTTATACTCATTATTTGCAAATTTCAATTGCAAAACGCAATGCTTATCTATTTTTCATTATGATAATTGCGATTTCATTGCCATAGGGGCAATAAAAAATTCTTGTTAAAAATAAATTTGAAGATATATTAAGCCTTATGCCAGATGTAGCAAAACTGCCGGAACATATAGCAAACAGAATCGCCGCGGGAGAGGTTGTAGAGCGCCCAGCATCTATTGTTAAAGAGCTTGTAGAAAATTCGATAGATGCCCGCGCCAGTCATATCGAGGTCAATATTGTCGATGGTGGCAAAGAGCTTATCGAGATAGTCGATGATGGTATCGGTATGACAATAGATGATCTCGAAATGGCGATTCAGCGGCATACCACCAGCAAAATAGCTGATGTCGAAGACTTAGATAGGATAGTTACATTAGGCTTTCGGGGAGAGGCTTTGCCATCTATTGCATCTGTTGCGAGAATCGAGATTACCACGCGGCTGAAGGGAAGCGATCTTGGTTCCTATATTATCATCGAGGATGGTGATATTATAGAAAAAGGACAGACTGGTGCAAAAGAAGGAACGAGGATCGAGGTCAAAAGGCTATTCGACCATGTGCCAGCAAGGAAGAAATTTCTCAAGACCGCAAATACTGAATATAATCATATCTCTAAGGTATTACGAGGCATAGCATTGGCTCATTATGATATTGGCTTTAGGTTTTTGCGGGGGGGGAGCAATGAAATATTTCACCTTCCAATGCAAAACAAAGTAATAGACCGAATCGATTCAATTTTTGGCAAAGAGGTATCTAATGAATTGGTACCTGTCGAAGCTTCGAGTACTTTGCTGAATGTTTGGGGTTTTGTCGGCCGGCCGGGTATTTGGCGGTCGAGGTCGGATATGCAGTATTTTATCATAAATGGCCGCCACATTCATAATAGGACGATAACGGCAGCTCTTCGAAAAGCACTCGGTACCCTTATGCCCAAAGGAAAACATCCAGTAGCTTTTCTATATCTCGAGATTGCACCTAATCTTGTGGATGTCAATGTGCATCCTTCGAAATATGAAGTCAGGTTCCGCAGGGAAAATATAGTATTCCAGATGGTTCACAGGGCAGTTAGAGATGCCTTTTCTCCAGAAAGATTTCAATCCGGTTTTCAGAAAAAGCCAGATGAGCAGATAGCAGAACAGAAAAGCTGTGGCAAAGACGATCTGCGATACGCTAAAAGAAAAAGCGATTTCGATTTGAAAGCCAGCCAGGCCGAGACTGTTCAACTGCTTTTGCCACTTATTAAAAAAGAAAACCAGGATAGGCCCAAGGATTCAGATGAAGAAAAGAAAGAACTATTGCGCCGCGAAATTGCAAGCAGTATCGGCGATGATATCGAAAAACCACATGCAAATTTTTACCAACTTCATAAACTTTTCATTGTAACAGAAATTGGAGACGGCATAATCATAGTAGATCAACATGCAGCGCATGAGAGAATACTTTATGAGCGTGTTATGAAGTCGATGAAAGAGTCCAGGAGCGCAAGCCAAAGGCTTCTATTTCCCTTGACTGTGCCTATTTCAGCAGTTCAAAAGGAAGTAATCGACAGGTATAATGCCCAATTGGAAAAAATTGGCTTCGAAATGGGTTTTTCTGATTCGCAATATAGAGTTACATTATTTGGAATTCCACAGTTCATGAGAAGTGTCGGCGATGGAAGCCTATTTCTGGAAATGCTCGATGAAATTTATGATGGTATGATAGAGACAGAAGACGTAGCGATTCATTTTCTTGCATCATCGATATCTTGCAAAGCTGCAATCAAAGCCGGCGATGAGCTTTCAGAAAGCGAGATGAATACGCTTTTTAATCAGCTTTTTGCAACTCAGAATCCATACTCCTGCCCCCATGGAAGGCCGACAATAATAAAATTGACGATGGCAGAACTCTATCGTAGATTTGGCAGGACTCAATAATTTTTGGTAAAAAGGCCGGATAATATCTAATTAGCTTGACTTTTATATCTTTTTGTTAGTATTTTTGTTTTATTATGCGTATTTTGAAAATAACATCTTTTATATTGCTTTTAACATTGGCTTGTTTGGCACAGCAGGTCAAAATCGGCGAGGACAATCTTTTCATTCTCGAAGTTCCATCCAATGAGCTTTCTGCTGTCGAACGTGCACGGCATGCCAATACGATTCTCGATTCCCTTACTTTCAAAACCAGTATCGATTCGACTGATGTATTTATCAAAGCTCAGGGTGATAATTATAATATAAGGACCAGGACCGATAAAGGGCGAGTTATTCTATCTGTAATGCCAGCGGATACACTCGGCACCGGAATGAAGCAAATAGATGTCGCATTAAATTGGCTTTCTGAAATTCGACATGGGATTATTCAACAAAGGAGAAACTCCAAAGGATTTAGCAATATCTTGCGCTTTGTGCTTCTTCTTCTTTCACCGATTCTGATTTTAATTATCTATCTTATTCTCAATAGTATTAGTAAAAAAATGTCCAAGGTCGTAATGGAGCAGGAAGGCAAGGCTTTTAAAGGAGTTAAATTTGGAAAAATACAGCTTCTTACCCCGGTGCGAGAAACAAAGATTTTACTTAGATTAATTAGTATTATAAAATACATAATTTTTGCTTTGATATTTTACTTTAGTCTTCTTACTGTTCTGTCACAATTCTCACAGACAGAGCATTATGTCATGATTTTAAAAGAGAAGATGGAAGGTGCATACGATATAGCAAGTAACTTCTTTGCTAGCTCGGCAGAGGTACTAATTGGCGTACTTATTCTATTTTTGGTAATGAAGCTTCTTTTAGCACTTCTTAATTTAATGGGAAGCAAATATGCTAATATTCCATCATTTACTGGAAATCTTACTCCTGGTGGCTATCAAGCAATGATAAATACAATAAAGAAATTTGTGATAATACTCTTTTTCCTTGGAGTAATCTATATTATTCCCGGTGGCGATACTCTTGCTTTTGTTCTTCTTGTTATCATTGTACTCGTTATAGGATTGGCTTTTGTTAGCATTATAAGGGACTTTATTGCTGGCTATATTTTGATGCTCCGGGGTATTTACCAGGAAGGCGACACGATAACCGCGGTTGATTTCAAGGGCAAGGTTGTAAATCGAAGTTTCCTTTTCACAGAGCTTGAAATGGAGAATAAGTCTAAACTAATTTTACATAATGGGTTAATTCTTTCAAAACCTATTATAGTCCATGAGATCAAAGATTTGATAAGCGAAGTCGAAGAAACTGAAGGTAATGAGGTGGAGAATGATGCTAAAGAAGATTAGCTTCATTTTGATTTTATTCGTTATAATATTAAATGCCAGCCCGAAACTCTACGATTCTTATGAACCGGAGTCCGGGAGATTTTGGGTATTTTTCAAGGATAAGGGCGATAATATTCAGCAGAAAAAGACGGAATTTAGAGCAGGCCTGGATGAAAAGAATATTCAGAGAAGGCTTCGTTTGCGAGATAAGAATAATCTTGTAACTTTTCATGATTTACCTATAAGAGTTAATTATACCCAACAGATAGAAAATCAGGGCTATGAAATTCACAGAAAAAATAGATGGCTAAATGCCGTGAGTGTCTATGCCAGAGATTTTGCTTCGGTAAAGATGCTTCTCGATTTTGATTTTGTAGATGCAATAAAACCGGTAGTTACATATAAACGGCCATTAGTTGATTTTAGCAGTTTAGATATCCAAAGCGATATGGAAATTTATTTCGACCTTGAATATGGCTCATCTTTGCAGCAGCTTGAGATGCTCGGAATGACAGAAGTGCATCGAATGGGCTTTAATGGCGAAGGAATAATATTAGCGATGTTCGATACAGGATTTCGTACTTCACATGAAGCCTTTCGCGAATCAAATATCATTGCCGAGCATGATTTTGTCGAGGGCGATTCTCTCACCAGCACTCCCGAGAGCGCATGGGGACATGGTACTTCAACCTGGGGTGCGGCGGCGGGTAAGTTCCCTGGCGAGCTTTATGGCCCGGGTTTTGGCACTGATATTATACTTGCAAGAACAGAAGACAGAGCCGGTGAATATATCGGTGAAGAAGATAATTGGGCTGCTGCCATAATGTGGGCAGAAAGCCTCGGCACTGATATCGTATCCAGTTCACTCGGATATCACGACTGGTACACTCCAGAAGATATGAATGGCGATTCATGTATAACTACTCGTGCTGCCGATATTGCTGCTTCTCTTGGTGTTCTTGTTGTTAATGCCAATGGCAATAGCGGCTATGGAGTAACAACGATTGTAGCTCCTGCCGATGCCGACAGTATTTTAGCGATAGGGGCTGTTTCCAGTGATAGCATGGTTGCGAGCTTTTCTTCTCGTGGCCCAACTGCCGATGGCCGTATAAAACCCGATCTTTGTGCTCGTGGAATGGGAACTCGATGTGCCCGGTCTGGATCCGATTTCGATCTTGGCTCAGGAAATGGAACTTCGCTTGCAACGCCTCTCATTTCGGGAGCTTGTGCTGCACTTTGGCAGGCGCATCCCGACTATTCGCCGATGGATATCATAGAATTGTTGAAGAATAATGCAAATAATAAATTTGTTCCTGATAATGATTATGGATGGGGAATTCCGAACTTCTCCGCAGCAATAAGGACAAATGGCGATTCATTGCTTCTTCTACCGCTCTATCGTGGCTGGAATATGTTTTCCAATCCATTCACCGATACGCTCGAGCTTTCGGATGATCTTTTCCCGGATATGTTTAGTTATTGCTGGGCATATAATGCCATAGAGAAGGAATATTATGCCATCGAGCGCCTTGCGCCTGGCCAGGCCTGTTTCCTGCCATATTACCATGATACTATAATGTATATCGAGGGCGAGCTTTCCGATTCGATTTTCACGCCGGTTCATCCCGGATGGAATATGGTCGGCGCAGCTGGAAAGTCGAGCTTACCTGGCGAATATAGCATCATTCCCGATGCTGCGAGAGCAGATAGTTCTGTTTACTATTATGACCCGGTAGAAAAAGAATATATTCAAAAGAAAATACTTATCACCGGCGAAGCAAGATGGATACTTATGACAGATCACGCATCCTTTTTCGCAAGATAAAATTTTAAGGAGGTTTTTCTGTGCTATTACGCAGAATAATATTATCTATAATCGCAATTACAATGATTTTTTTTGCATGTAGTTCCAAACATCCCAGTATGTCGATAAAACCCGAAAAATGGGAAATGACTGATATTATGGCTGGTTCTACGACTAAACAGGTTTTTTGGGTTAAAAATTCAGGGGCGGCACCTCTACTTCCAAATTTTAGAGCAAATTGTGATTGTATCGAGATTATTGCAGAACCAGATACAGTATTCCCCGGTGATAGCTCAAGATTAATCGCAGAATACATCGCGCCCGATGATTCTATGGATAGTAAGAAAATTCTTTTCGATACAAATGATCCAGAACATAAGGTAGGCAAGATACCGGTTACTGCCAGTATTGTGCCATTTGTGGTAACAAATGAAGATAAGAATTTCACCGTGATTCCTTTTTCTGTGCAAATCGATAATACAGAAAAGTACGATTCTCAGATACTCAAAGCCCTTGCAATACGCGGTGCCAAGGCTATCGATTTAAAATTCGAAGATTTCAAGCCACTGCTTGAAAAAGTTATGCAGGACCCTCAATATGGTAAAGAAGAGGTTACATCGATCGTCCGAAAATGGGCTGGTTCTATGGGAATAAGATATACGATTCTTGGTGAGATGAAAATGCAAGGCGGAAAACCAGTATTGCTTCTTATTGTTCAGGATGCCATGTTCCAGTATCCAATTACAAGAGCTATACAGAATCCTGACCTCGAGAATGTTGACCAGGCCGTAGTCGATGAGGTTGACGATATTTTTGCGAATATATCATCCGAAAGAAGAAATGCCCTAATCAATAATATGCAGACCAAATGGATGGAAGCTCGTAAAGAATTGGTTGGCAAGCCTGCTCCACCCTTGAAACTGTCCAATGTGCTCACTGGCGGAACATACAAAATACATAAAATGCAGGGTAATATTGTTTTCATGCATTTCTTGAGTATAGATTGTGAACACTGCGAAACAGAAATTGAATGGGTATCCGAGTTATCTAAAAAAATGCCCGATGTCAAGTTCTTTGGTATTTCGGTCGATGTAGGCGAGAAAGATAGTGTTATTGCCTTTGTAAAAGAAAAGGATATAGACTATCCAATACTTCTTCCTAATGAAGAGCAAAGCCATCAGCTAGAGCAGTATTATGGCGGTGCTACTCCGCAAACTGTGCTTATAGATAAAAAAGGCAATGTGAGAGAGATAATGATGGGATTTAATAGAAAAATCACAAATCAATTCTCTCATCTTTTGAATACTATGCAAAATGAAAAATAGGAGATAAAGATGCATTTAGTCGTTGCAGTATTAGAGGATGTTACAGTCATACCAAAGATAATGTCGGATTTAGTCGATAATGATATTAATGGAGCGACTGTCCTCGATACTTATGGAATGGGGAGAATTCTAAGCCGTTCTCATAAGGAAATACCCCAGAAAGAAATGATTTCCTATATTTTATCAGAAAATAGGCCGACTAATAGAACAATTTTTGTTATTGTCGATGAAACCAAGATGCAAAAGACAGTTGATATATTTCAAAATAGAGTCGGTAATTTCAAATCTCCGAGAACGGGAATTCTTTTTACCATAGAAATCGATAAATTTTTCGGTTAATTATTTATTGAGTCTTGATTTTAGAGAGTTTTTTTATTATTCTATATTATAACGGTAACCAGGAGGATCCCCCAAAAAAGAAATAGCTAATGTTTTGATTGGTTTATTAAATCTTTTTTGGAGGTCAACGATGCGTTTAACTGTTTTTTGGCTATCACTGCTGATTGTTTCTTTTTCTTTGGCTTTTGCGCCAACTGATAATCCTTTGCCCAATATCTATAATGAAAACTATCCAGTTAGCGTTAGTGGTAAATCGCTTAATTCTGAAATTTGGCAGGAGTTTTTCCAGAACGATGGAGACAATTGGATTATCATGATTGATCCTATCAATGGCGTTCCTAGGAGAATAATGGGTAAATCGCTGATGCCAGAATCCGTAAATAGTGTCGATATTAATGATATCGAGAATTTCTCAAGAGCATTTATCGATGATTACAGAGAGCTTCTTAATGCCGAAGATACCGAGCTTGTTCTCGAGAGCAAAAGAAATGCCATCGGAAGATATTTTGTGCATTTTGATCAATACCATGAAGGCATTCCAGTCTATAATTCGAGAATTAGCCTGACCATTCGCCCGGAGACTGGTGTTTATTCATTTGGTTCATCCTGTAAATCGATACCCAAAATTGATAGCGATCCTTCCTTTGATGCACAATATGCCAAAGATTTAATCATATCTGACATGGGCAATATTCTTCAAAATGGCAAATTCTATGATTACGGCCTAGTAATTTTTCCGCAGATCATCGAAAAATCATATAATTATCGTCTTACATATTGGATAGAAGTCCAGAATCAAAGCGGTTTGCCCGGTTCATGGGAATATATAATCGATGCACATAATGGTGAGATTCTCCAGAGGCTAAGCACATTGCGGACATTTGGTGGCACAATTACTGGCGATATCAAGCCACAATTCCACGACGATACCAATGTCGAGATGCCTTTTTCAGATGCCAGGGTCTTTATAGATGGCGCAGAGCAGATAACAGATGCCCTCGGGCAATGGACTGTTTCCGGATCGGTTTCTTCCAATAGCTTCGAAACATCGCTATACGGCCCCTGGTGTAATGTCAATAATGAAGATTATACCGATGCAAATTTTACTACCACATTTTCTACCGATCCATATGATTTCAGATGGACGACTTCCGAAGCATATATCGATGAAACCACGGCCTTCTATCATGTAAATTTCATCCACGACTGGTATGATGTCAATTTCGAAGAGGATGGCATGGACTACCGCGTTCCAACAAATGTCAAAGTGGATGATGACTATGATAATGCCTATTATTCCGGCGCAGATGGCAGCATTAATTTTGGTGAAGGTGGTTCGTATTTTTATAATCTGGCTCTTCATTGCGATGTTTTGTATCATGAATACACGCATGGGGTAACGCATAATATCTACCCATCCGGTTCTTTGCCATATACCGGCCAGTCCGGCGCACTCGATGAAGCATATTCCGACTATATTCCAGCCACGATTTTAGAAGAACCCAGAATGGGGCTAAGGCTATACCGTTCATCTCCGACAGAATATATGAGAAATGCAGAGAATGATCATGTCTATCCAGACGACTATACTGATGAGGTTCATTATGATGGTATGATAGCCACAGGCGCTATGTGGGATATTCGCGATTCTCTCGGCAAACCACATACAGACACTCTAGTACATTTTGCAAGATATGAATATCCCGAGACCTATGAAGCTCTTTTATATGCCATGCTTTCAGTCGATGATGATGATGGCGATATCACAAATGGGACTCCGAATGCTGTAGCTATCTATAATTCCTGGTATTATCACGGTATCGGCCCGGGTTCGGAGCTTTCTGTCAGCCATATTCCCATTTCCGATTCCGAAGATGATATGGCTTTTCATATCGCTGAAATCGAAGTAACTTCAACAGTTATTGTAGAACCTTCAGGCTCATTTCTTTCATGGTCGAATAATTATGGCGCAACCTGGAATGATGTACCACTTGTAGAAGGCGAAACAATATGGGAGTTTTCTGCAGAAATACCACCACAATCTCTTGGAACAGACGTGATTTATTACATAACCATAGAAAATATTGGCAGCCAGACAGCTATGGAACCGCCAGAAGGGCCGACTCTGCCTCATATGTTTACGATAGGTAATGATACTGAAGCTCCAGTAATTACACATACTGAGATGCCTGATCAATCGAAAATTGTATGGCCATCGATGATTCAATGTGATGTTACCGACAATTTAGGTATCAGCATGGTAGAATGCCATATAGAAATAGATGGCGCAACAAGGCCGGTTGTTACATTAACAAGAGTAGGCGAAACCAATAGATGGAGAGGGATTATAGATACTGATGTCGATGTAGGCGATATCGTAAATTACAAGCTATATGCACAGGATGCATCAGTTGCTGGAAATGAAACCTATCATCCAGAAACTGGCTGGCATAGCTTCGAAGTCGTAGATTACTATGACGAACCTTTCGAATATGAGTATAATCCGTATATCACCTATGCAACTTCGGATTCCTTTGGAAACCAATGGCATACACAAAGCTATCGAAATCATACAGGCTCCGGCACTATTGCTTACAAATGTGGCTCGACTAATCCCGAAGAATCACATTCGGATAGATTGGATGCATCACTGAATTCACCAAGATTCAATCTGGGCGAAAATTCTGTGATGACTTTTTACCATTGGATAGAGTCGGAGACGAGTGGATATTATACAGGAATGGCTTATGATGGCGGAATTGTCGAGCTAAAGCCTGAAGGAGGAAGCTGGTCGCAGATTTTCCCTAATGGCGGCTATTCTCATGAAATCAGAAATGTTTCTGAAACAAGCCCTTTTGCTCATGAAACCCCATGCTTTGCCGGAGACCATAGCTGGCAGATAGAGACTTTCGACCTTTCAGCCTATACCGGCCCGGTTTATATCAGATGGCGTTTTGGGTCGGATAGGGCTTTTGAAGAAGAAGGATGGTATATCGATGATATTCACATAGAAACAGAGTATCTACACATAGTCGATGAAAGAGAAATGCCATCGCAGATTTCTATCAATGCTTATCCGAATCCATTCAATGCTGCCTGTGCAATAGACTATCCAGCCGCGACAGAAAGAATCGAGATTATCGATATCACCGGCAATATGGTTAAAAATGTCGATATATCCAGCTATGAAACAGGAACTTATAACCTGAATGCAGAAGGCCTGGAGAGCGGCATTTACCTTATAAACATTTTAGCTGGTGATAAAATATATAATGAGAAAATTGTACTTATGAAATAGCTTCAATAGAGATAGTTAGCGACTTTTTTTGATCTAAGATTACCGCCTGACACTATAATAATATAGGAGCCGGGCGGTATTTTTTCTTTCGGTTTCCATTCGAAGCAATTTTTGAAAGAAGATTTGAAAATAGACTTTCCCGAAATATCGAAAACTTCAATATCTGCTTTATCGATATCTTTTGTCTGAATAAATACTTTTGAATCGAATGGGTTCGGAAAGATATCTACATCGAGTTGTCTCAGCAAAGTCTCATCTTCATCGATTGACAGTGAATAATATCGTATCTCGGACGAGTCTATCCAGCTTGCTTCGAGCAATGAATCGCCATAGATAAAATCTTCTACACATTCTGACGTATCAGCCCGTATATACATCTGCAGAAAAGCTGTCGAGTGTTTGCGGGCTATTGCAAGCTGCTCTTCTCTTGTGATTGTTGCAGTACCATCTGATATATAATGGCCATAGGAATCAGTAAAAAATGTATGATTGCCTCCATCGATAACAGCAAAGGCCCCGGGCGCAGATGAGCCAATCCACAGGTCTTCCCGGACTTCTTCCCAGGGAGCTATATTGTCTTCTGTAGCAGATAAAAACATATACGGAGTCGTTATATTAGATGGTTCGGTTTCAGGACTGCTTTGTGGGCTTCCGAAAGCGATAATGCAGCATAATGTATCATCGAGATGAAATGTCTCTCCGAGGTCGTTTACATACATATCGCCGGCAAGTAGTGATATACTCCCGCCCATAGAATGGCCTACAAGCGCAAGTTTCTCGATATCGAGCTTATCCTGAAAAATATCGCCACTCTCGCTATTTAAAGCCATGATATAATGTGCGCTGGTAATAAGAAGCCGTGCCCGATAATCATGATTCGAAAATAGAAATGGATTTGAATATGTTGGTACTATACAAACATATCCCCAGCTTGCATAATGTTCTGCATAGCTAAAATAATTATCGACAGATGTCATAAAACCATGTCCGAAGACAATAATGGGGCAGGGTACAGCATCAGGGTCGATGCCGGAGCCATTGGATGGAAAATAGCATCTAGAATCGGTTATAGTTTCGTCTTCTGTGGGAATCTCATCTATCATTCGATAGTCGGTAGCATAGAGTCCTGCTGCCGAAAAATCTGGGCATTGTGCTAAAAGCGAAAATGCTATTAATAGGATAAATATAGTGGCTATTAGATTTATTGCTTTCATATATTTAAAATATCACAAAATAAAGGAAATATCAAGTTAAATTATATCCTTTATTATAAAATTTTTGTCAAGCATAATGATTTTGGTCAAATTGCAGAATGAATTAATACGGCAAGCGCCAATTTGCCAGAAAAATTGCTGGAAGAATGGCTTTATCCATTCGAGAGTTAAGTATCCACGGGAACTGGGATTCTTCTGGATAGTAAAGAGAAAAGAAAAGGAGAATATTTGAGGAAGTAGGTGTAAAATGAGAGCGATTATCCTGCTCTTTTTGGTAGCCGTAATGCTTATCTGCATTTTTGCAGGAATTATTTACGGAAGGGATGAGTTCTTACCTAAATCGGAAACCAACGATGAGAAAGAGGGCAGGATTGAGAAATTGAACAAAATAAGTTCATCTGTTCCGAATGGGATCGATTATAATGGCTTTTGGGATATGCCAGATATCGGTGTACGTACTCCGGCAGAATTTGAATCTTCGCAGGGCTTAATAATATCATGGTCTACCTATGATTGGTACACAACGAGCATTTTTATCGAGCTTTTGCAGAATTATCATTCGGATAACTATGCGTATATTGTCGTCTTGAATGAAAATGAAAGAGACAATATAAAAAGAATAATTAGCGAGAATGAAATCTCACTTGGAAATATCAAATTTCTTGAGATTCAGACCAATAGCTGCTGGATTCGTGATTATTCGCCGATCTTTGTATATGATTACCGGGATACTCTGGCAGCCATAGACATGCTATATTATCCCGAACGGGAAGATGATGACAATTTTCCGCAAAATTTTTCCATAGAATATGAGATTCCACATTATAACCTGGAATTATTCCTCGAAGGGGGAAATTTCATGACCGATGGAGAGGGTTTAATAATAACTACACAAGCACTATATACAGCGAATTCCTGGATGCCCGAAGAACAGATCGACTCGACTTTGATGGAATATTTCGGAGCCGATAGAATTGTGGCTTTACAAGCACTAGAATACGATGCTACTTCACATGTCGATATGTTTGCTAAATTGATCGATGCAGAACACATAGTAATCAGCATTCCAACTGATACCACATACGATGATTATCACAGAATGCGATACAATATCTCGATACTCGAGACACTGTCGCTATCATCTGGTGCAGGCATTTTCGAAGTAATAGAATTGCCTATGTATATAGAAGAAAGGAGCTGGCCACCCGGTTACAATTACAATACATATTCAAACTCTGTAATTATCGATGAACAGGTTTTTGTCCCGAGATATGATAATGAACTGGATGATTCGGCTATGACATTGTATGAAAATATAATGCCGGACTATGATATAGAAAGTATCGACTGTTCGGCTATAGTCAATGCCGGAGGGGCGGTACATTGCCTTGTGATGCAGATTCCCGATGCAAGGAAGCTTTCTGTGGAAAGCGGAAACAGTTACTGTAAGCCCGAGATATTGGGAAAGGTTTATCCGAATCCCTTTAATTCTTCAGTCAATATAGAGATTGCAGCCGATTGCCCACAGGCCGGGCCATTTACTCTGAATATCTATAATCTTATAGGTAAAAGGATAAAACATTTCGATGCGGTCTCGAAATCCCAAATAGTAGTTTGGGATGGAAGAGATAGCAAAGGCCGGCTGGTAGTTTCGGGGCTATATCTTATAACTGTAACTGATCAAAAGGGTTACTCTGAATATAAGAAGGTTATCTATTCCAAATAATGAGGCAACTATATTATTCGAAATAGCTATTAATAGCCTCGAGAAAAAGCTGATTTTCCGATGATGTGCCGATTGTTACTCGAAGGCAATCCTCGAGAAGTGTATGCTCGCTTACATCACGAATAGCGATATCATTATCTTTGATATGCTCGAATAATGACTCTTTCTCGCCATCAATTCGGAAAGTGATGAAATTGGTAGCGGAATCGAAAGGCTCGATATCTTCGATCTGAGAGAGAGCTTTGCCAAGCAAGGCTCTTTCCCGGATCAATTCATTGATTTTGTCCCTAAACCAGTCGATATTTTCGAGATAGACCAGAGCGATTGTCTGTATAACAAGGCTAAGGTTAAATGCTGTCATAACCTTTCTAAGTTGGTAGATACTATCGGGATTGGCCATGATATACCCGAATCTTAGCCCGGCCGAAAGGAAA
This sequence comes from Candidatus Zixiibacteriota bacterium, assembly GCA_046542255.1. Lineage (GTDB taxonomy): Bacteria > UBP14 > UBA6098 > JBKHBT01 > JBKHBT01 > JBKHBT01. The sequence goes on from JBKHBT010000032.1 coordinate 19,262, forward strand.
CCTTTCGAGAAAGTCCTGAGTATAAATAGATTTTCGTATTTATCGATAAGTTTTGTCATTGTATATTTGGAAAACTCAAAATAAGCTTCATCGATTAGTACGGGCTTTTCCGTGCTTTTTATGATATCTATGATCTTTGCTTCTGGCATTAGATTCCCGGTAGGATTATTTGGATTGCAAATAATAGCTGCTACTGAAGAATCATCCTGGAGGGCTTCTATCATAGCTTTTTCATCAATGATAAAATTCTCATCCAGATCGATAGGCCATTGCGACATTCCGACTGCCTTAGAATATGTGTTATAGTCGAAATAAGATGGTGCAGGAAAGACTATCTTATCCTTTGATTTGCTTCTAAGCATCACAAAGAAAAAATAGAGAAGCTCATCCGCACCATTGCCCATAGCGATGCTATCTTTTCCGATTCCAGCATATTCAGATAATTTGGATAAAAGGAGGCCAGTATTTCGGGTATGATATCTATTTACTTCGAGTCTTTCGAGTTTTTCGGATATCTCTTTCCAGAGCATCTTCATCGGATTTATTGGGCCTTCATTAAGGCAAAGCATGGTTTTTCTATGTGGAACATCTACGGTATTTGGATAAATTTCTCCTATGTCCTTTCGCTTCAGTTTCATTTTAGCTCCTTCCCATAGAGTTTCCATGAACTAGCAGAATCGATCTTGACCTTCACAAATTTCCCGGGCAATGGCATATCTTCAGATTCAAACTCGACAACCCGGCTATTTCCAGCGTATCCTCGAATAAGGTGTTTATCTTTCTCGGATCTGCCTTCTATCATTACATTCAAGACCTTTCCAATCTGTTTTTGGCTGTATTTTCTGGCCTTTTCCTGTCCGAGTTTTATAACGTTTTGGATTCTCTTTAGTTTTATATGTTCGGGTACATCATCATCCAACCTGGCGGCAGCGGTCCCTGGCCTGACAGAATATTTGAAACAAAATAGGCTGGCAAAATCGACCTTATCTATAAGGGAAACTGTCTCTTGAAAATCTTCATCGCTTTCGCCGGGATAGCCCACAAGTATATCAGATGCGATAGCGATATTATCGATTTTGCTTTTAACATAGTCTATGATCTCCAGATATTTTTGCCTATCATAACCTCTTCCCATCGCATCGAGAATTTTCGATGATCCAGATTGGACAGGAAGATGTATCATAGGCGCTACTTTGTCGAGATTTGCCATCGTGTCGATAATTTCTTTTGTGAGATCTTTAGGATGATTTGTTGTAAATCTTATTCTTCTAATATCTTCGATATCTGCAACTTGCTCGAGTAATTTATCAAAACCGATGTGCTTATAATGATAGGCATTTACATTTTGCCCAAGAAGCGTGATTTCTCGAATGCCATCCTGAGCAAGCATTTTGATTTCCTCTATGATATCCGTATTATCTCTCGAGCGTAATCGACCCCGTACATAAGGTACGATGCAATATTTGCAGAAATTATCGCATCCTCGATTAATTGCTACAAAAGCAGATATTCTTCCATCGGCACCTGAATAGTTGCCTTTTCCGGTGTAGTCTGTATTTCCGAGGAAAGCGCCTCCGGGAATTTCTTCATTAACAATATCGAATATGCTTTCTATTTGATCTGGGCCGATGGCAAAATCCAGCCCTTTGATTTTATCCATAAGCTTGCGGCCTTTTCTTTGCGCCATGCAACCAATAACTCCAACTTTCTTGATAGTTCTGACTCCACCGGCCAGGCTATTTAGTCGGCCTTCTGCACGAATTTCAGCATTTTCTCGGACAGAGCAGGTATTTACAAGCACCAGCTCTGCATCCTGGGGATCCTGAGTTTTTTTTAGCCCCAGAGCCTCCAGCTTTTTAGAAATCACATTCGAGTCATATTGATTCATCTGGCAACCATAGGTTATTATATGAAAGCTTTTTAACGGCATAGTAATTTATCTCCTATTATCTTTATTCCAGCCAAACTATATTGTTTGCCAATTTCAAGGCCTGGCAGATCGCTAAGAAATTGAATATAATTGGAAGATGTTCCATAGTAATATTTTCCATCGTATTGTTCAACAAGATAATTTTGCTTTTTATGGATATATTTTTTCATGAAATCGTGCTTTTTCTTCTGTCTAAGCTTATTAATTTTTTCAATTCTCACTTTACGCTCTTCACCAGTATAGGCTTGATGTTTATCAAATGACCCAGTACCAGGCCTTGCAGAATAGCCGAATTGATGAATATTATAAATTGGCAGTTTATCCAAAAGTAAATATGATTTTTCAAAATCCCGATTAGTCTCTTCGGGATAACCGATTATGACATCTGTGCCTATCGATGTTTCAGGATTACGTTTTTTGATATTATTAATTAACTCTATGAAATCTGATGATGAATACGGCCTTCCCATTTTCTTAAGTATCCTATCTGAACCGCTTTGGAGCGGTATGTGAAGATAACGGGCAATTCTCTTATTGCTGCTAAAGATATCGAGTAGTTCTTCGGAGAATTCATTCGGTTCGATAGATGATAACCGGATTTGGTTAATTGTTGTTCTATGCAATATCTTTTCGAGTAAATTGGCCAGATTATCTCCATCATAATCATATCTTCCGATATGAATTCCGGTCAAAACAATTTCTTGACGATCCTGGTATTTTTGAATTTCTTCGATTATTGTTTCTGGTGCGATAGACCTTTCGCGCCCACGAAGATGGGGGACAATACAATAATCACAGAATTGATTGCATCCATCGTGAATTTTGATAAATGGCCTTATTCTTTTTTGACTAATTTTGTACTGCTGACCCATCTCAGAATCATTTTGGACTATTTCATTGGAAAATAGTTCTCTAAAACCATTATAATCTTCATGTGTAATTGCATAATCCCAATATTTATCTTCTTTAGAAGTGAAATTTTTAACCTTTTTGGCAATGCAGCCATATAGGATTATTTTTGTATCTACATTGTTCCTTCTATATTTTCTAGCAAATGCTCTGGCTTTGCTTTCGGCTCTTTTGGTTACAGCACATCCATTTATAATCAAAAATTGTGCATTTTCATTTTCTCCTATGCCATTTTTTATCAAATATTCGCGAAGTTTATCACCATCGTACTGAGCAACTTTGCAGCCGAATGTTTTCATATGGAAATTGCGCATTTTTTCCTTCCCAAATTTTATTTAATTAAAAGAAGCAATCGCTAAAAGTCAATAGATATCGAATTTTGTACTTCTTTGCAATTTAGTAAATTAATACTTTGGAATGTATTCATTTTTGAATATCTTTTGTGTATGTCAGAGGGCAAAGGTAAAATTTTCTTCTTCTCCGATCTGCATCTTGGCGCAGAAAAGAACAAACACGAAAGAGCCGAAAAACTCTCAAAAGTCGATAGACTCTTTGAAAAGGTAGCTAAAGAGGGTAAAGCGCTCTACATGCTGGGAGATATTTTCGATTTTTGGTTTGAATATAATCATGCAATACTTTCGGAGAATTATGAACTTTTACATCGAATTTCATCCCTAATAGACATTGGTATCGAGATACATTTTCTTGGTGGAAATCACGATTTTTGGGCAGGTGATTTTCTAAGAAGTATCGGAATAAATGTTCACAGATTACCAATTGTAACAGAATTATATGGAAAGAAGCTTTTTCTTGCACATGGTGATGGTTTTGCAGAATCGGATTGGGGATATAGGAAAATATTGAAACCAATTCTTCGAAACCATATAAATATATTCCTATTTAAGAAAATTCATCCTGATTTTGCCATTCGTCTCGGGCAAATTGCTTCAGGATGTAGCAGAAAAATCACTGGAAGAAGAGAAAACCCCTATCTCAATGAATATCGCAACTTTGCTAAAAACAAAATCGATAATGGTTATGATGCGGTAATTTTCGGTCATACACACATACCTGAAAAAAAGGTATTTTCGAATGGCATATATTTCAATCTAGGAAATTTCTTCGAAAACTTTTCTTATCTCACACTTGACAAAGGTCAATTTTCTGAGTGTAGAGTTTAACTGTAAATATTTTCTTATACAGTATTTATTTACCTCTTCATAAATAGCTTAATTGACACATGAGCTATACAGTGTTATTATTAAAAATTATCAACAGCCTAAATCTTTAATACACAATATATAATAATGAATTTATGTCAAAGTTTTAACTGAAAAAAATTTTCTCTATTGCGAAAAAATAGCAAATAAAACTTGAAATTATCAATTATATATCATATTCTATTCTTAGAAGGAGTTTAGGATGAAAAAATTTAAGATTATTTCCTTTACGGTAAAAAATAAGAAGGATAATAAGAAAGAATTTCTCAATGAGAGTTTTGATCCCGATGGTTCAGAATACAAAAGCTCTAAATCTCATGAAGCTGTTCATAACGAAGTTCAAAAACAAACTATTGAAAAGATTGGTAATATTTCTTCCTGATACTATTTTGAAGTCAGCCTTAGAGCGCTTTTCCCGGATTAAGAAGTCCTTTTGGGTCGAAAGCTTTCTTGATTTTGCGCATTAGTTCTAATTCAGCATTTGAAAATTGCATTTTCAAATATCTATTCTTAGTTATACCAATTCCGTGTTCGCCAGAGATGGTCCCACCGAGTTCGATAGCGGTTCTGATAATATCTTTTACTATGCTATCGATTTTATTATTCCAGATATCATCGGGAATGTCGCCTTTCATGATATCGATATGCGCATTTCCATCACCAGCATGGCCGAAAGTTACTATTTGGACCTGCCATTTTCGTGAAATCTCCTCGATCCTTTTCACAAGATCGGATATTTTGTTTATAGGAACGGCGACATCTTCTGCAATAATTGTCGGAGAAATTTCGCGAACAGAATCTCTTATGCCGCGCCTTATGCTCCATAGTTTTTCTTCGATAGGCCGCTGGCTTGCCACTCTGATATCTTTTGCGCCCTTTTCCATCAAAAATTTGCCAGCTTCGAAATATTCCTTATCGAGTGCTTCTTGGTCGCGAGAATCGAATTGCACAATAAGATGAGCACCCATATCATCAAGCGGGACATCGTGATTTGATGTTTTCTTTATGATATCGATAATCTGTCTATCATAAAATTCGATAGAGCAGGGCAGGTAACCCGACTTGAGAAGCTCAGATACGGCTCTTGCAGCGATTTGTATGCTATCAAAACCAACAAGCAGGCTGACAAAAAAATTCGGCTTTGGCTTGAGTTTAAGAATGATTTCGGTGATAATTGCCAATGTGCCTTCTGAGCCTACCAAGATACCTGCAAGATTATATCCGGCTGCATTCTTTTTTATCTTGCCACCGGTCTTAATAATCGAACCATCTGCCAGGACCATCGTAAGTCCCATTACATAGTCTTTTGTGGTACCGTATTTGACAGCTTTCATGCCTCCTGCGCTCGTTGAAATATTACCACCTATCGTACAGGAATCCATGCTGGCCGGGTCCACAGGATAAAAAAGGCCGTATTCAGCGGCAGCCTTATTAATATCGCCTGTAATGACTCTTGGCTGGAGAACGGCTGTCATCGTTTCGGGGTCTATTTCGATTATACTATCGAGATGTTCAAGAGAAATAACAATAGAATCAGAAGCTGGCACTGAGCCGCCAACAACACTTGTTCCACCACCGCGTATCGTAATAGCAATATTATATTTATCGCAAATCTTCATTATCGAAGAAATTTGTTCTGTATCTTGCGGACGAAGAACAAGCTCTGGCAAACAGCTGATATCGGGAGTTTCATCCTGACTGTAACCACAGATAATATCGTAATCATCTACAACATTGCTTTCGCCCAAAATTTTTATGAATTTATTCTTAATATCGCTAATAATCATTTCTTGACAAATGCCTTTCCGTTATTTTAATTCATAACATTTATAACTTATGCAAGTTCAGGAACAATATGCTAAGATATCTTCCAAAGCTACTAAAAACAAGAATAAATCGTATTTCTTTTTTTATATTGGCTTTGATTGCTTTGGGACATGCAAGAGCTAATATCGAGCTTTTTGCATTCTCGGGCATCGAGAAGATAGATATGCATGATGATAATTTTGATGAATATTTTTTCTCTATGGGGCCAGTTTGGCAGCTTTCTGTTTTTGATGGGCAAAGCTATTTTCTTACTTCAGGCGGCCTGGGATTTTCTCCATCGATGCAAAAGTCCAAAGATATTGACGATAGGGCAGGTGCTAATAGTTTTATAGGAAGTCTCAAACTCGAAAGCAAATACTTCTTTCTCGATGATGTCTATATCGGAATAAAAGGGAATCTCGATTTTGATAATAAGAATTCTGTCGATTTACCATTGAAAGAATATCCCGATGCCAGCGGCGATTCTGTAATGGGTTATTTTACAACGATTTCTAATTCATATCTTGAGCTTGGCTTTTTGGGTACAAATGCCGAAAATGATACAGCATATCATAATCTCTATCAGGTAAGCGATAGAATGTTCGGCATCAATATCGGTTTTGGCGGTTGGTATTATTCGCGTTGGATGTCATCATATGATTTGCGAAATATGCCATTTGTCATGCAAGCTACTTCGCCTGTTTTTCACACCAGCTTCGAGAGCAATCTTTTCTATACACTTGGAAGTATGGGCAAACTTTGCGGCTTTTATGATAAAGTCATAGGTGATGGGCACAGAAAGAATCTCAGCATATATAATCTTTTTGCAATCGGTGAAAGTTTCTATTTATCAAGCTCATTTGTATATGATTCTGGCAAATGGAAAGAAGCCGATCTCGATGTAAAATGGCAGAGAATAAATATTAGCGGACATGCCAATGTAAATCTGGGATATGGATTTCTTTTATTTGCCGGAATCAATTCCGATATTGGTAATGATACTGTATTTGATTTCGGAATAAGATATTCACCAGAAGGACAATTTCATGATTTTAGAAGCCCCAGACTGGATAATTTTGACCATATTTATTTCAAGAGGTAAAGATGCGTGCTGTCGATTATGCAAGAGGACTTTATAAATACCTGGATATCGAAAACTATCCAATAGATTTGACGAAGCTTTTCAAGCCTTTGAAAATCCGTTATCTAGAAGATGAAGGTATTATCGCGACTGGAATAGCTGTCAAGATGCCTGCAATGAATTTGATTATTGTCAATTCATCATATCCCAAATCGCAAATGCGTTTTGCGCTGGCGCATGAAATTGCTCATATCGTCATGCCTCATAAAATGGAGCATTATGTTTGCAAACATGCAAAAAGCCCAATGGAAAATGATGCCAATAGATTTGCAGCCGAGCTTTTGATGCCCAAATTGCTGGTTGAAAAGCTCTGGTATAGATATAGAGAAAACAAAGAAAATCGGATAGAACTCATTGCAAATAAACTCCAAGTTTCCAAATCTGCTCTTCAGGTAAGAATCAAAAAACTTGGCCTCAAATAGAACCTGTCCTAAGATTTGCTAATTTCATAATATTTCTTGTCGATAAAATTATATACGAGCAAGAAAAAGGAAAGCTTTGTAATGCAAAAACGAGTCATTCTGAAACAGATATGCACTACCGGAAAAGGCAGTATCTACCAAATTTATGAGCCTAAGAATATCAAATTAGGGCGTGATATAACTGTGGATATTTCTATTCCAGATGCCACGGTTTCAAGAAAGCATACATCGATTATCTGGGAAAAAGGATTTCCATACATAGAAGATTTAAGTTCGAGGAATGGGACTTTCATTAATGGATATTTAATCGAAGGAAAAGTAAAAGCTAAAAATGGTGATATTCTTTCTCTTTCTGGGAAATTCGATTTCAAGATTGAAATAGAAGATATTCCAGAAGATGATAGTAAATTTCGATCAGTTATTCATCATTCTCCAGATGAAGCATTCAGTATTACTGATATTTCCGATAACGATTCGATAGAAATGCTCCGCGATCTTAATACACTATATATGATCGGAAATCTAATATCATCAGAAAACGAACTCGATTCTCTTCTGGGAAATATTGGCATCATCGTTTCCGATGTCATAAATCCAGACAGGACAGTAATTCTCCTGGATGATTCTAAGCACGGAGAACTTCGGGAAATACCTGTTTTCACGACCAATAAGGAAAAGTATAAAACACAGCCGATATCCTTTTCAATAGTAAACAAATGTATGCGTGAAAGAATTTCGGTTATATCAGAAGATGCTTTGTCGGACAATCGTTTTGAGCAAGGAGCCAGCATTATTTCCAGTGGAATCCGTTCTGTGATGTGTGCACCCATTCGTTCATCAAATGATATACTTGGAGTTTTATATGTCGATTCTATCTCGAAAGCAGAAGCATTCAAAAAAAGGGACCTTATACTTCTGTCTGCAATCGGTAAGCAATCTGGAGTTGCTGTTGCCAGAGCTATTTTATTTGAATCTCGCCAGAAACTTCTACTTGGAGCAGTAGATTCGCTTGTAGCACTTATCGAAGCCAAAGATAGATACACGCATGGCCATTCTGCAATGGTTACATATTATAGTATTAAGATTGCCGAAGAGTTGAAATTACTCGAAAATGATATAAAAGACCTGAAAATAGCTGCTTTGCTACATGATATCGGAAAAGTCGGTATTCCAGAGAATATTCTCCATAAAAAGGGCAGGCTGACGGATGAAGAATTTGAAATCATAAAGAATCATCCCGAGCAAGGAGCATCGATTATCAAAAATATCGATGGAACCGAGAGAATTGTTCGCGCGATTCGCCATCATCATGAGAGATACGATGGCTTCGGCTATCCCGACCGAATAAAAGGCGAAGAAATCCCGGTTTTTGCCAGAATACTAGCAGTAGCCGATTCCTATGATGCAATGACATCCAATAGGCCATATCGAAAAAAGCTCTCGCGAGAAGATGCTATGAGAGAGATAGAAGAAAATATCGGCACACAATTCGATCCTGATTTTGCAACGATTTTTCTCGAATGGCTCAAATTCAATAATGAACCGGCGCATTCAAGGGTCTTTAGCCTTATCGAAGAAGTGACTGATAAAATTTCTTAGATTACTTCAGATAAAGAACATTTTGCCTGGAAATCTCATTCGAGCTTGAAATGGCATTGATAGTATAAATTCCAGAAGGCAGATTGGAAGGTTTCCAGATGATGCTGTTTTGCTCTAACTCCTTTTCGAAAATAATTTGGCCTTTGATATTACTAATAGCGATGGATGAGCTTTTCTCGAAGTTAATTTTCAAAGCTGAATTGAATGGGTTTGGCGATGCTTGAAGGCTTTTCGATATTGGAAGTTTATTCTCTTGTATGCCATCATAGGAAACCGAGAAAGGGCCATTTGTCTTAGAATAGCTATTTCCAGTTTTGTCTTTGACGGCGAGCTTAAGAATGCATTCATCGGATTCGCGCTCAGGAACAGTCCATTCCCAGCTATCCAGATCTGTTTCCGGCTCTATTGCGAAGAGATTTATCCAGGTTTCGCCGGCATCGGTAGAATAGTCCATCTTAACCTCGGAAACATATACTGCGTCAAATTGCGTGAAACCAATATTATATGTAGAATCGATCACAAAAACGCTTCCTGCATAATTTTCATCAAAATCGGCAATCGGCATTGTCGCAAAATCGATGATTCGATAGAGAAATTCGGCTTTTGTATTAAGTAGCCTGCCGTCTTTAAGGTTTCCGAAAACGAAAGGCAAAACAGCAGTAGCACCAGCAGCACCCGAAGGGCCGGAAGTATATCCCCGCCTTTGCATGCCTCTTGCAGGGCCTTTAGAACCGCCATCGAATAGATAAGTGGCATATTCGGAATAAGGCGATGTGCCATCGATCGCTATATCATCGGGGCTAAAGCCAGGGCCTTCTAAGCCATAGCCGGGATATTCAAATTCGAGGCCTTCGGCAATCGAACCTGGCCATCCATAGAGATTATCGAAAGCAGGCTCGCTGTCCGCAAGAAGCACGCTGGCAAATATTTCCGATGAGCTATGCCAGGTATAATGGGCAGATGATGTATCACAATAATCATAGCAATAATCATTGCCTTCTACTATCAATGCTTTCTGATGACCAATTGTGTGGGAAAGAACAAAGGCATTAAGTGTATTTCTTTGGTCGATTGAAAGCTCGAGGCCATGCGAGCCTCGCCAACCGGTCAAGAGAAATATAATATTATAAGCTGTGAGATCCGATGGAATAGATGATGAAAACTCGATGGATAAAGCGTCATTCATATTAAATGTCGATGGCTCCGAGATTATTCTCTCAAAGGCAACATCATATGCTTCGATAGGCATAATGATTCCCAGAACACTGTCCGGGTCATAGAATGTCGAATGCTCTCCCGAAAAATCGATAATGAGAACATTAATCTCGGCTTGTAGTGATAAAGCGATAAATAATAACAAAATTATAGTTAATTTCCTAATCATAATATACCTCCTAATTTAATATTTGATTAAATAAGTCTAAGAGCAAGGATAAATAAATTTATAAAAAAATATCTTTGAAATTTTTCATATTTTATTAGGTTTCCTTAAGATTGAAGGAGGAAGAATGTTTTTATATGGACCAGTTCTTTCAAGACGCCTTGGTTATTCTCTTGGCGTTGATGTTGTAAAGCCCAAATGCTGTAGCTTAGATTGCATTTACTGCCAATTAGGTTCACAGAAGGCCTGTAAACCCAAAAGAAGCAGGTTTTTCCCACCAGAAAAAATCGAAAAGGCTTTAGATAAAAAATTGAAGAATATCGATAAACTAGACTATATTACTTTTGCTGGAAGTGGCGAGCCTACCTTATCAAAAGATCTTGGCAGATTTATACGTTTTCTAAAAGAAAAATATCCAAAATACAAAGTTGCTGTTCTTACTAATTCTACACTCTTGCATTATGATGAGGTTATCGAAGAACTTCTGCCGTGCGATCTTATCGTTCCATCTCTGGATGCTACCAATCAGAAGCAATTTGGAAAGATAAACCGGCCCCATAAGGATATCAGATTTGAGGATCTAATAACGGGGCTTCAAAATCTGCGTCAAAGGTTTATTGGTGAGATTCGTCTCGAAGTTATGATTATTAAAGGAGTAAATGATGATGATGATTCACTGCAACGCTTTGCAGAGATTGCTCAAAAGATAAATCCCGATAGTATAGATATAAATACTCCAGTCCGGCCCCCTGCAGAGGAATGGGTCGAAGTACCTGATAGCGAAAGAATAGAGAAGGCCGAGAATCTCCTAAAGGCTAGCATAATAACTCGAAAAGCCGGTGATGACAGGAATTTCCTAAATGACAATGTCGATGAGCTTTCTAATTTTATCCTCACACTTCTCGAAAGACGGCCGGAAACACGAGAAACCTTAGCTCAAATAACAAATCTTTCATTAGAAGTTATTGACAAGCATTTGATAAAACTAATTGCCTTAGATAAGATATACAAGAAGCTATCTGGCGATAAGGTTTTCTATATCGCTAAATGAAATTTATCTGGGACAAAAAATATTCTATAGCTAGCTTTGGGATACATTATTTCTATATGGTTTGTTTCATCGAAGCCTTTTCCAGAGCTTGAGACATCGATTAGTTTCTATGATAAGATTTTGCATTTTCTTGCATTTTTCCTTATGGGACTTATAGTTTACGAGGCAATGAATGAATACAGACAATGCGCTATTCCGCATTGTCATACTTTTCAGGCTAAAACATCAGTAAAGCCTTTTGGGTATATATATTAAGTATTATATATGTGTTATATATATGGCTTTAAAAGAGATGTATTAAAAATAAGATATTAGCGAGCTTCATTATTTGTGCTTCTTACAGTGCATTAGATGAAATTCACCAGTATTTTGTTCCTAATAGAAATTCGGACATCTATGATTTTATTGCTGATTTAGTTGGCATATTGATGTCTTTATTGATAATATTAATACATAAAAAACAATCAAATTAGGAAATTGTTTTCAATGCATTAAAACTTGTTGAATAAAGTTAAATTTTATATTATATTATATAAGTTATGAAAATCGCAATTGTTGATATCGGTACAAATTCTGTCATTTTGCTAGCTATCGAAGCAGATGGAGATTCAGAAAAGCTCGAAGTTCAGTTTGAGCAGGCTTTAGAACCTAGATTGGGTGAGGAGCTTCATAAGAAACAAAAACTCAACTCCAGAGCAATGGAGCGTACCATAAGGGCGGCATCCCGGCTCATGAAATCCACAGGATGGCTTTCTATTGATAGGGTTATTGCTTTTGGGACTCATGCTCTTCGATATGCCAGTAATTCAGATATTTTTTGTGAGAAGTTCGAAAAGAGAACCGGCCGCAAGGTTCTTATTTTGTCGGCGGAAGAAGAAGCTCAACTTTCTTGCCAGGGCGCATTAATAGGCCTGGATGATGTCAAGGATTTCCTGGTTGTCGATGTTGGAGGAGGCTCGACTGAGATATCGAGATTCTCTTCCGATGGGAATATCGAATTCAATAGCATTCCAATAGGTGCTGTAACCTTAACAGAAAGGCTGGATATCAGGCAACCTGTCAGTCCTAAGAAATCTGAAGAGGTGCATAATTTCATTCGCGAAAAATTCGGCAAATATCTGGAAGGTATTCAAATCAATACCCTAATAGGCTCTGGTGGAACTGCAACTTCTGTTGCAATGGTAGATTTGAAGCTCTCCGAGTTCGATGCCGAAAAGGTACACGGAACCGAAATCGACCACTATCATTTTTCGCGACTTTCAGACAAATTCAGTTCCAAATCCCTATCCGACCTAAGATCGATTCTGTTTTTTGCACCGGGACGTGCAGATATCATTGCAGCCGGGTGTTCGCTATACAAAGAGATTATGGATATCACCGGTGCCAAACGATTTCTTACAAGCCAAAAAGGCGTTCGATGGGGAGTCGCAAAAAACTATAAAGAATTCATCAAAAGAATCGATGCCCTTTAATAATTTTTAAAATCTGTTAACCACGAAGGCTCTCTATCGCCTTTTTATAATCCTTACTCTTGAAAATATAGCTTGCAGATACCAGAATATTTGCTCCAGCATCTCGGCAAAGCCTTGCAGTATTACTATTTATACCACCATCGACTTCGATAGGTAGCGATTTGTTCATTTTTTCCGAAATTTTGCGTAAATTTTCTATTTTAGGCAAGGCGACTTCCATGAAGCTCTGGCCACTATAGCCAGGTTCAACACTCATAATTAATATAAAATCGCATTTCTCGACCAGCTTCTCAGCTTCCTTTATCTCTGTGCTGGGCTTTATGGCGATAGCTGCCTGCATTCCTAATGATTTTATTCCATCAATAACTTCCCAATAATTATCCACTGCCTCGATATGAAAACTAATGCCAAATACATTCATCTCATAGAAAATGCGAGCATATTTGAGAGGATTATCTATCATAAGGTGAGCAATCATAGGAATTTGTGTTTTTTGGGCAACGTGCTTCACAATAGCTGGGCCGAAACTGATATTCGGTACGAAATGGTCATCCATAATATCAAGATGCACGAAATCGGCTCCGGCTTCTTCGATTGCGTCGAGTTCTTTACCCATTTCGAGGAAATTACATGATAATATAGATGGAGCTATCCAGGGCGTTTCTGTTTGTGTGATTTCTTGAAAGCTGTTTTTCATTTCTTCATGCCATCGACATATTTTTGCATAGCGGAAAGTAGATTCTCATCATTCAAAGCAAGAATTCTGATAGCGATAAGTGCTGCATTTGTCGCACCATGTGAACCGATTGCCAATGAAGCTACTGGAACGCCTTTGGGCATCTGGACTATTGAAAGAAGAGCGTCCAATCCCTGTAGCGGGCCGCCATCTCCTGGAACGCCCAGAACCGGTAGCAGGGTTTGCGATGATATGACGCCGGGAAGATGCGCTGCAAGGCCAGCTATTGCGATGTAGATCTTTGTTCCTGTATTTTCAGATTCTTTAATATATTCAGCCAATCTTTCAGGATTTCTATGTGCCGAGATTACCTGTACATCGTAATCGACTTTGAATTCATCGAGTATCTTCTGTGCTTTTTCTGCAAGTTCTTTATCCGACTTACTTCCCATGATGATTGAAATTTGTGCCATAGTTTTCTCCTTATTTTTTGATAAATGGCGATCCGATATCGCCTCTATAGAATGATTTATTGAATTCTATATGTTTGACTGCTCTGTATGTTTTATTTGCAGCTTGTTTGAGAGTATCTCCTAAAGCGGTAATTCCAAGAACCCTTCCACCATTTGTTATAATTTTGTCGCTTTTTAATGTGGTTCCTGCGTGGAAAACGGTAGCTTCTTTGGCTGCTTCATGCAAGCCGGTTATTTCAAAACCTTTACGGTATCTTTTGGGGTATCCACCGCTTGCCATAACAACGCAAAGAGCCTTTTGATCATACCATTCTGCTTCAAATTCTGAAAGCCTATCTTCGATAGCATAAAGCAGCATTTCAATGAAGTCCGTTTTAAGGAGCGGCAGAACGACCTGTGTTTCCGGGTCGCCAAACCGGCAATTGAATTCGAGTACTTTTGGGCCTCTTTCCGTCAGCATTACACCGGCATACAGAAGGCCTTTGAATGGATGTCCCATATGACGAAGGCCATCGACAGTAGGTTTAAGAACATGCTCTACGATATAGTCTTTTTGATGTTGTTCGACAAGAGGGTGAGGAGCAATAGCACCCATGCCTCCGGTATTAGGGCCAAGATTGCCATCCAAAGCGCGTTTATAGTCCATTGCCGGTACCAAGGGTACAATATCGGTGCCATCTGTAATTGCCATCAGCGAAACCTCTGTTCCCGGTAGAAATTCCTCGATGACTACTCTTTTGCCAGCTTGCCCGAAATTCTGCTCGATCATCATATGGAGAATGGCATCTTTGGCTTCGGTAATATTTTTGGCAATAATAGCGCCTTTGCCAGCAGCAAGTCCATCGGTTTTGATGACGATAGGAAATTCCCTTTTCTCGAGAAACTCTATCGCATCTTCGGGATTATCGAAGGTCTTATAGCTTGCAGTAGGGATATTATATTCGCGCATGAATTTCTTAGAAAAAATCTTACTCGATTCGATTTGTGCGGCTTTAAGAGTAGGTCCGAATATCCGAAGCTTTCTTCTTTGGAAATAGTCTACTATTCCAATTGCCAGCGGTGTTTCAGGTCCAATGATTGTGAGATCGATTCCTTTTTTTTCTGCAAAAGAGGCGAGTGAGCGGATGTCTTTATCTGAGATATTAACATTTTCCGCGATTTGTGCAGTTCCGGCATTACCGGGAGCGACAAAAATCTGTTCGACATATTTGCTTTTTGATGCGGCCCAGGCTATTGCATTTTCTCGGCCGCCGCCACCTACTATCAATACTTTCATTATATGCTCCTTAATTATTTTCAAAATACATTGTCTGACAACTACTTAATAAACAAAATATTTCGATTTTTTGCAATATTCTTTTTAATAGCAAAAAGCCCGGCCAAAATAGCCGGGCTTTCTATAATCTATTGGCTTTATGCCAGA
>JBKHBT010000128.1:0-7821 GCA_046542255.1 Candidatus Zixiibacteriota bacterium
GACTCCGCCTTTCTATCTAAATCAAATCTCATTGCACAAAATCTTGCTCTTGGCTTAACATGACACATATTTACAAAGCCGATGATGTCATTTTCTGTTTCATCATATGTAATAGCTTGATAAGAGAATTCATAATTTAGGGAAAATTTTATATTCGGTTTTGTCTCATGAATATTCCAAATCCCTCCACATCGCTCAGAT
Organism: Candidatus Zixiibacteriota bacterium; assembly: GCA_046542255.1. Taxonomy (GTDB): domain Bacteria; phylum UBP14; class UBA6098; order JBKHBT01; family JBKHBT01; genus JBKHBT01. The sequence continues at coordinate 202 of JBKHBT010000128.1, forward strand.
GGTGAAAAGAGCAACAAAGCTGAATCACCTATCATTTGCTGCGGGAGTGGAAGAACGATAAAAGGGATTTTCTGTCGTTTTAAAGGTTTGTTCTCATGGTTATAATAAGTTATTCCATTTTCAATGTTAGTCGCAAGTTGGTATTCATCGTTAAAAGCAAAAAAAGCTTGAAAATAATCTCCATCTTTTCTGACTAAGATATCGTCTGTTGAGATGGAATAGCTACCAACCTCAATAAGGCTTAAGGAGTAAGTTGTAGCTATCAAAAAAGCAATCAAAAGTAATGTGTTTGATCTAAACATAAATCTCCTTCAGAAAGAGTAGTACCATTAAGTACTGCCCTCTGTTTTACCAATTAGTTATAGTTGTCCATTATCCCATAAATCTTCTAGTGCTTCTAGATCAAGCTACATTGTATATTGCCCTTGATTATCTGGTTCATAGATGGGATCACCACCTGCTGTTTTACCAATGATATCAGCATGAAAATACATAATACCATTTAATGTCTGATAATAACCAGGCATCTGAGATAAGGCTGCGCAATAAAGCGCAAAAGTTTTATAGTTATCTGGATTCGGCAGGTATTGCTGTACTCCTCCACAACTACAAGATGCGATAGAATTTGGGCACATTCAGGCCTGATCCTTCATCATACCAAGCCCCAAACAATGCAGGAACTATAATCAAGGATATTAATACTAATTTTTTCACGATACTCCTTTCTTTTACCTGTTAATTTTTATTGGTAATACTACTAGCTAATAGCAATAACAATATACCCCCCCCCCAGAAAAAGCAAGTGAAATTTAATATTTTTTATGTTATTTGCTATTATAAATAAAATTGAATTTAAGTCTTCTCTTTTAAAGCCATATGTAAATAATATTTATAATATATAATAATATTAAGGCAATAATCTTTACTGTAGTTTTAGTCAGGAAGCATGACAATGCGGAACAGCGCATTGTCTCTTTAAGTATTTGAAAGTAAGTTCATTAAAGAAGTCGGACTGTGCAATAAAAAAAGCGAGCCTTCGAGAAAGCCCGCCTTTTCAATAATAATATCGCCAAATATGACTTATTTAGCGTCTTTGACCGCCTTAACGCCCATATCGATTGCCTGTTTGTTCATAGGCAGGAATTTCTTGTGTTTAACGGCTATTTGGAGAGCATCATGGAGTGCTTCTTCGGTTATTACGCCGGTTGCCTCCATAAATGCACCCACCATGACCATATTTGCGATCTTGAGCGAACCGATTTCCTGAGCGATTTCTGTCGCTGGGACAGGTATTGCTGTGATATCATCACGGCTTGGGCCGGTATCGATCATGGATGTATTGTAAAGCATCAAACCGCCCGGCTTGACCTTTTTCTCGAATTTTTCCATCGATGGTTTATTCATTGCAATAAGTGCAGTAATCTCATCGACAACTGGAGTACCGATGTCATTCTCATTGATTCTTACATGGCAATTTGCAGTTCCGCCGCGCATCTCCGGGCCATAGCTAGGAATCCAGCTAACATTGAAACCCTCGATCATGCCGGTTGTTGCCAGCGTATTTCCAAGAACCAGAACGCCTTGGCCTCCAAAACCCGCTATGATAACGCCGGGATTCCTGTATTCTTCTTTGACATCAGACATTTTCATCTTGTGTTCGGGAAGCTCTTCGCCGAGGCCGAGTTCATCGAGAATCTCTTTCTTGGACATTTCTTTTTTCTCTGGCTTGAATGATTCCCGCTCATCGATGACATCTTTGGTAACTCCCGGTGGGAAATATTCCTTCATAGCTGTATTAAGTAGCTCGCGAGACTTGACCGGTGTGGTTTTCCATCCTGATGGGCAAATAGCTAATGCTTCGACCATAGAGAAGCCCTTGCCATCCATCTGGCATTTGATTGCCTTTCGGACAGCTTTTCTGGCCTTCATAATATCCTTAGCATCGCCAATAGCGACACGTTCGAGATATGTAGGCGATTCGAGCGATGATAGAAGTTCACACATTTTCATCGGATAGCCTTCATTCTGGACGGAACGTCCATAAGGCGATGTGGTTGTTTTCTGGCCGATGAGTGTAGTTGGCGCCATCTGTCCGCCAGTCATGCCGTATATTGCATTATTGATGAAGAAAACGGTGATATTCTCGCCGCGATTTGCAGCCTGAAGAATATGGTTTCCACCAATAGCAGCCAGGTCGCCATCGCCCTGATATGAGATAACTATCGAGTCTGGATTTGCTCTCTTAAGCCCTGTGGCAACTGCCGGCGCGCGGCCGTGAGCTACCTGTACATTTCCGGTGTCGAAATAATAATAGACAAAAACCGAGCAGCCAACCGGGCTAATCATGATAGTGCGGTCCGCGATACCGAAATCTTCGATTGCTTCGGCGATCAGCTTATGCATAACACCATGGCCACAACCCGGGCAATAATGTGTATTGTCCTGATTGGTATCTGGTTTTCTGTCGAAATTCTTATAAAAACTTGCCGGAGGTTTCAAAATATCTTGTGCCATTTTATACCTCGCTATTTAATTTCTTGAACTGATTGTAGATTTCCTCGACTGTCGGGACAACGCCGCCCATTCTATTGAAGAATGCTGTGGGTGTATTGCAATCGGATGCAAGCTTGACATCCTCGATCATCTGGCCATCGGACATCTCAACAACCAGGAATGATTTGACCTTCTTGCCCAGCTCGCCAATCTTTTTCTTAGGGAATGGGAAAAGTGTCTTCGGGCGAAGCATACCGGCTTTGATACCATCGGCACGCGCTTTATCGACAGCGCTTTTCATGACTCGGGAAACAATACCATAGGAAATGCCGACAAAGGCTGCATCATCGGTCATGTATTCTTCGTAAAGCCCTTCGTTCTCTTCGATTTTCTTGTATTTATCGATAAGCTTCTGATTATGTTCTTCAAGCTCTTCCGGAGCAAGATAGATGGAATTAATTAGATTCGGCTGGCCTTCTTTGTTTCCGAGCACTGCCCAGTCTTCTTTGCCTTTGCCTGTAACATAATCATGTGGCTCCGGGAAATCGACAGGTTCCATCATCTGGCCGATAAAACCATCGCAAAGCACAACGGCAGGATTTCTGTATTTGTCTGCGAGTTCGAATGCTAGAATCGTCAGGTCGCACATCTCCTGTGCAGAATTCGGGGCTACAACGATAAGTTTATAATTACCATGTCCGCCGCCTTTTAGGATCTGGAAATAGTCGGATTGTTCTGGGGCGATATTGCCGAGTCCCGGCCCGCCACGCATAATGTCTGCGATAACTATCGGTAGCTCACTGCCGCAGGCATATGAAATACCTTCCATCTTAAGCGATAGCCCCGGGCCACTCGATGCCGTCATGACTCTTCTTCCTGCGCCTGCTGCACCATAGCACATCTGAATCGAAGCGATCTCGGATTCGGCCTGCAAGAATGGCCTACCAAGTTTCGGGAAAAATGCTGCAGCTGTTTCGGCAACTTCGGAGGCGGGCGTAATCGGATATCCGAAAAATGCGTCGCAACCGGCCAGCAAAGCGCCCTTTACGATGGCTGCATTACCCTTGATAAATTCCTTTGCCATCTTAGTCCTCCTTCTTGTAAACTGTTATGCTGAATGGTTCTGGGCATGTGTAGAAGCACAGTCCGCAACCGATACAGCCCTTCTGGCTCCATTTCACGGGATTTAATCCCATCTTATTAATCTTTGTACTGTCAATCTCCAGACAACCTTTCGGGCATACATCGATACAAAGTCCGCAACCCTTGCAGTTGTCCTGGCTTATATCTACTCTTGGCATGGAAACTCCTCCTTATACCATAATTATGAATAATCTGTCTATTACAAGTTAACATCAGAAATTATGAAAGCAAGTCTTTTTTTGAGTAATGAGCATATGCTCATATATTTTGTGAAATATTTCATCTAATTCTACATTTTCTTTTCTATTGAACGTTCAGAATCCGATGAAATCTATAGCTTAAGAAATCTTGTTAGTATTAATTATCAACAATCTCTTGATCTGTAAAATATGGCAGCCATTGCCATCCACGCTGCTGTGAAATCAAGCAATACAATTTGGGATTGAGCTTCTTTTACTTTTGTTCAGCTACTTCATATAAATGATTTTCTTCTTGAGCGCGGTATTGCCAGATTCTGCTTCTATAAGATATACTCCGCTCTGGATATTCTCATTCGGCTGCCATTTGCGCGCTCCCGATTGAAGTTCGGCCATCAGTTTGCCATCGATGCCATAGACGGATATTGCAAAATCTTCCGGCGCATCGATATTTATTGCGGAGTTGAATGGGTTTGGGTATGCAGATAATTCTAACAATTCGGGTTTTGGCTTTCCTATTGGCTCTTTGACAGATTCTGTGAAATCCGAGATATCGCATATGAAAAAGCCATTGTTTCCGGCAGCGATATATGCAAGATTCGCATCGCCATCAATTAAGATTTCACTGTCTATATTTATCCATAGATGATAGCTGGCAAGCATTTCCGGCATAGAAGGATCTTCGACACTTAAGGCCTGAAGCCCACCAAAATATAGCCCACATAGAAGAAGATTATCCTCGACTGCTATAGTTATAGGATTTGAAGCACTTTCTAGTGAAGAAATAAGTTCTGGTTCTTCTATATTTGATATATCAAAGATGCTGTATAGGTTACCGCTTCCAGTAGTATAAAGCTTATCATCCTGGATGGCAATATCAAGTACATGCTCTGTTACAACTTCTGATACATATCTCGGCATAGGCGGATAGGAGATATTAACAATCTCGATTGTATAATTATTACCCATCAAAAAGGCAATATTGCCATACAATTCAATCTTATCGCAATATTCTTCACTCTCATAATATGTTTCAATTCTTGGGCTTTCAGGGTCCGTGATATCTACTATGGCCATACCATTTGAGCGATCAGCAATATAGGCATAATTACCCCGGACGCTCACATCGTAAGCATTTTCGATATCAGGGACATGAGCAATTTCAGTAAGCTCGCCATGCCCACCAATTTCGGCTATAAAAAGGCCATCGCGAGGTGAAGCGATATACAAAATCTCATCCTTGATAAAAAGGGCTTTGGCAGAACCACCGGCAGAGAAAAAACCAATTTCTTCCGGCCAACCTAAATCGGAGATATCTATTATCCTAATACCGCTATTGAGATCAGCGATGAAAGCATAATCTTCGAAAACTGCAATATCAGATGCATTGACTAAATAACCGAGACTTCCAGCTCTTGAAGGAGTCGCTGGTGATAATATATCAACAATAATCAGCCCATTGTATCCTGCTCCGATATAGGCATAATCATCTTTGAATGCAAGTTTCTCAAGAATGTGTTCAGAACTAAAAGTACTAATCTCTGTCGGCGAATCCGGAATGCTGACATCGATTATTTTCAGATTATTCGAATTGTCTGTAAGATATAGCTTCTCATCATGATATTTGATATCGCCGATATCATGATAGAGAACCATCGAGCCAATTTCAAATGGAGCATCGACATCCTCGATATCGATTATTCTGATGGTAGAATTCGGATCATTAAATTCTTCTATAAATAGATAGTTGCCAGCAATATCAAAACTATGCATAGGCATATAGCCTTCTCCGTGGAAGATAAGAGAAGGCACCTCCGGATCGGAAAGGCTATAAATATAGTAGCCATAATCATCCGTGCAAAAGAGCATATCATCCTTTATCCGAAGATCCCAATACGCACCGTCCAGATAGCTGGGAATTTCGACAGGAGAATAAGGATCGCTTATATCATAGATCTGAAATCTATATGCAGTGTTTGTAATATATGCATAATCACCATAGACTTCGACATGGTCATACCAATTCCCCATTATTGATTCGTAAACAATGCTCGTAACTCTCGGAGCCGTCCTATCGGAGATATCTACTATCACGAAACCCCCCATCCTCGCTGCAAGATATGCATAATCGCCAACAATATCGATTTCAAGTATGGTGCCTTGAACTATGCAATATCCAATAGTTTCCGGCTCCAATGGATCGCTGATATCCATTATAGCGAATTTATTTGTCATGCTAGCATATAGTGTATCCCCATGAATTTCTATATCTTTGCAAAACCCACCGAGCACAGAGCCTACAATATCAAATTCCAATGAATCGCTCTGTGCAAAAAGTGCAAAAGAAATCATCAGCGAAATAATGAAAGAAATTTTCCGCATAATGCTCTCCCCCTTTGTGTTATTTATATTGTAATAATATAGGCTTTGCATCTCTTTGTCAATACGATTATCTCTTTTAACGGCATATATATAACAACTCGATTCTGTTTTATCGGAATGTGAACTTTTCTTTTTGCTTGATTACAAGTAAGTTATAGTTTTACTGAAGTTAACCCAAATGGTGAATTTCATAAGTAGATAAACGAGAGTACTGCTCTGGCCACAAAGCTTTCACTCAAACACCTTCGTCAGAAAGCCTTCACTCAAACACCTTCTCTAAAAGCACAACCCAACTCCCTCGCTGCAATGCATACACCCAAAAACCTCGTTACAAAGCACACACCCAAAAACCTCGCTACAAAGCTCTGCTTGTAGCGCAAGCTTTTCCGAAGCTCCGCTTCGATTTTTCCTTAAGCCCAAGAGAAGCGGAGCTTCAAAGATCTATGATGTTGCGAAGCAGAGCTTCACAACAAGGGACAAAAGAAAATACCAAATAATCGAGAAAGAAGCAAGCTGTTTTGGTGGTTTGCATCTTATTTCAGAATTATTTAATTCTCTCAAATTTGATTCTCATTTTGCAAAAGTATTCGGGAACTACCGAAAGGTAATCAAATACGAGCCATCGGAAGTTATCAAGCTTATGATTGCTTCAATTCTTTCAGGGGGAGAACGATTGTTCGACATCGATCGAATTCGTATTGATCCTGTTTTAGGGGAATTATTCGCAAAAGGCCAGGTTCCTTATGATACAACGCTCCGAGCCGAATTGCAAAAGCTTGGTAGGATGGAAGCTGAGCAGAATGAATTTCTTTTTCAACTTGTCGAAATTTTGCTCGAGCTGACCAATATTAGAAATATTACAATCGATATAGATGGCACAGGCACTGCCGTTGAAGGCTAACAAAAGGGTGCTTGAAAAGGCTATATTTCTGGCTTGAAGGGCAAAAAATGCTTTCAGCATATTCTCGTTTCAATCGATGAGCTGAATGTTCCAATCTTTATTCAGACTCGCCCCGGTAATAAATATACCAACTATAAAGCAACAGAGATTATTGAAGAAGTCTTAGCTAGATTCTCGCCATTGGTTGATAATATTCTTGTGCGTTCCGATTCGGGATTTTACTTCACAAAATTCCTTCAAAACTGCGATAAATATCAAAATTTCGGATACATAGTGAAGGCAAAGTACCTAAAAAACATTATCGAAATTGCATATAAAAGGGTTTTAAAAGCTATCATAACAGCGCTGAAGAGTATGCGGTTTGTGAATATGCTATGAAAAATAGCAAGCCAAGGAAGTATATTGTCAAAAGAACGAGGAAGGTTGATGCTTCATCATTATTCGAGCCATTTAACTATGATCATCAAGCTATTGTCACAAGTCTTGATAGTCGTCAATCACATA